>JBAXNN010000009.1:0-103059 GCA_037133755.1 Thermoleophilia bacterium | reverse complement strand
GCCAGCAGCCCCGTCGAGTACACCTGGGCCGCCACTGGCGCCGCCGACGGAACGTACGGCGTGCACGTCACGCTGACAGACGCGCAGGGCGTGACCAGCGAGACCGTCGTGCCCGTGACCGTCGACACCATCGCGCCCAAGGTGTCGTTCGGCGCGCTGCGGCCGGCGCTCACGAAGCGTGGGCCGATCGCGCTCCGTGCTGCGACCGACGACCCGAGCGGCGCCGGCGCGATCCGCGTCGACGTGAGCAGCCAGACCGACGTGATCATCGGCAGCACCGACCTCGCGGTCGGCACGGACGGCGCCAGCGGTGTGGCGGACTGGAACCTGCGGTTGCGCAAGCGACTCCTGCTGCCCGGCGTCTTCAAGCTGCGCGCCACGATCACGGATCGCGCGGGCAACATCGGCACGAGTGATATGCGCCTCCTGCGGGTGCAGCGTCCCGTGACGACGAAGATCATCTACTCGCTGCCCGACGCGGGCAACGTCGTCGCACTCACCTTCGACGACTGTGGCAGCAACCGCGATCTGCAGCGCATCGTGTCGGCCTTCCGCGCCGCTAAGGCGAAGACGACGTTCTTCTGCAACGGGGTCAACGTTCGCGACAACGTGTCTGCCGATCGCAGCGCGATCGGAAACGGCAATACCATCGGCTCGCACACCTGGCTCCATCCCCAGATGCCCACGCTCCCGTACGCCGAGCAGGTGAGTCAGATTCAAGGCGACGTCGACATCTGGTGGCAGGTCGCGCGCTCCGCTCCCACGCCGTTCTTCCGTCCGCCGTACGGCCTGCACAACGCGACGACGCTCCGCGCGGCCGGCGACGCAGGCTTCGCCTGGACCATTCTGTGGGATGTGGATCCGTCCGATTACCTCACGCCGGCACCGGCCGAACTCGTTCAGCGTGTCGTGAGTCACGCACGCAAGGGCTCGATTGTCGTGATGCACGCCAATTCGAATACCGCCGCCACCGTGCCCGCCATGATCCGCGCGGTCCGCGCCAAGGGGCTCGAGCCGAAGTCGATCGACGAGATGTTCGGGGCCGCGGCGTACCTGGCACCGCTCGGCGGCTGAGGCCCGTGCGGTAGCGGAAGTTCGGCGTCGCGCGCCGGGCCAGCCGCATGCACCGACGAGTACACCGCGCTCCTGCTGATACCCTCCGCGGGCTGTCATCTGCGGCAGTTACACGATTCAAGGAGCTGGTCCGAAGCGATGTCCACGTTCTTCGGCGAACACGCCGTGCTGATCGCGCTCATCTGTGGCGCCATCACCGTCATCTACGGTCTCATTCTGACCCGTTGGGTGCTCTCCAAGCCCGACGGCGACGACAAGATGCGCGAGATCGCATCGGCCATCCAGGAGGGCGCCTCGGCGTACCTCAGCCGCCAGTACCGCACCGTCGGCATCGTGGCGATCATTCTCTTCCTGATCCTGCTGTTCGTGCCGGATCTCGGAGGCTGGAAGGTCGCCGTCGGCTTCCTGATCGGCGCCATCCTGTCCGCAGCCGCGGGCTTCATCGGGATGAATGTGGCCGTGCGCGCCAACGTGCGCACCGCTGAGGCCGCGAAGAGCGGTCTGAGCCCGGCCATGGACGTCGCGTTCAAGGGCGGCACCGTCACCGGCATCCTCGTCGTCGGCCTCGGCCTGATCGGCGTGGCCGGCTACTACGGCGCGCTGCTGGCCGCCGGCTACACCCAGACCGAGACGCTGCATGGCCTCGTCGGTCTCGGCTTCGGCGGTTCCCTGATCTCCGTCTTCGCCCGCGTGGGCGGCGGCATCTTCACGAAGGGCGCCGACGTCGGCGCCGACCTCGTCGGCAAGATCGAGGCCGGTATTCCCGAGGACGACCCGCGCAACCCGGCCGTGATCGCCGACAACGTCGGTGACAACGTCGGTGACGACGCGGGTATGGCTGCCGACCTCTTCGAGACGTACGCCGTCTCGCTGGTCGCCGCGATGCTCCTGCTCAACCAGCTCTCAGATGGCAACGCCGCACTCGTCGGCCTGCCGCTCGTCCTGGCCGGCCTGTCGGGTCTAGCCTCGATCGTCGGCACCCTTGTCGTCCGCGTCAAGGAAGGCGGCTCCGTGATGGGCGCGCTGTACCGCGGCGTGATCGTCTCGGCCGTTCTGTCGGCCATCCTCTTCATCCCGGCGATCTTCAGCCTGGATAGCGCGATCGTCGCACCGACCACGAACTTCGACGGTGCCTCGACGGGCAAGATCTTCGGCTGCGCAATCATCGGCCTCGTCGTGACGGCGCTGCTGATGGCGATCACGGAGTACTACACGGGCACCAACTGGAAGCCCGTCAAGGACGTGGCCGAGGCCTCGACCACCGGACATGCGACCAACATCATCAGTGGCCTCGGCTACTCGATGCAGGCCACGGCAGCTCCTGTCGTGGTGATCGGCGGCGGCATCCTGCTCGCCAACTGGTTCGCTGGCCTCGCCGGCATCGCCATCGCCGTCGTTGCCATGCTCTCGATGGCTGGCGTGATCATCGCGCTCGACGCGTTTGGTCCCGTGACCGACAACGCCGGTGGTATCGCCGAGATGGCGGGCCTCCCGGAGGACGTGCGCAACAAGGTGACCGACCCGCTCGACGCCGTCGGCAACACCACGAAGGCCGTCACCAAGGGCTACGCGATCGGCTCGGCCGCTCTCGCTGCCGTCATCCTGTTCGCGTCGTACCGCGACGAACTGCTCGACCAGCTGGTCGCCGCAGGCAACATGCGCGTTGCGGAGAGCCTGACGTTCGAGCTCTCCAACCCGTGGGTCATCGTCGGCCTCCTGGTTGGCGGCGCCATGCCGTTCGTCTTCGCCTCCTTCTGCATGAGCGCAGTGGGCAAGGCCGGCAAGGCCGTCGTCGAAGAGGTGCGCCGGCAGTTCCGCGAGAAGCCGGGCATCATGGACTACAGCGAGCGCCCGGAGTACGGCCAGTGCGTCGACATCGTCACGCGCACCGCGCTCCGCGAGATGCTCGTTCCGGCGGCCATCCCGGTGGTGATCCCGATCATCGTCGGCCTGCTCGTGATCTGGACGGACAATGCCCTCCAGATGCTCGGCGGTCTGCTCGTCGGCACGATCGTGACCGGCCTGTTCCTCGCCATCTCGATGACCTCGGGTGGTGGCGCGTGGGACAACGCCAAGAAGCTGATCGAGGACGGCGCACACGGCGGCAAGGGCTCGGTGGCCCATCAGGCTGCCGTTACCGGCGACACGGTCGGTGACCCGTACAAGGACACCGCCGGCCCGGCCATCAACCCGATGATCAAGATCGCCAACATCGTGGCCATCCTGATCATTCCGGCGCTCGTCGCGATCGTCGGCTAGAACCTGAGAACGCGGGCCCCGTCGGCTTCGGCCGGCGGGGCCTTTCTCGTGGTGGGGTCAGATGCCTGCCAACAGACCACCGTCGACCGGCAACGCGACGCCCGTCACCCACGCGGCGTCATCGGAGCCGAGGTAGACGAAGGCCTCCGCAATGTCCTGCGGCGTGCCAAGTCGGCCAATCGGGTGGAGGCCGGTGGCGAACGCGCGGACGGCGTCGGGATCCTCTTGATCCGCGAGGAACGTCTCGAGCATGGGGGTCTCGGTGAAGCCCGGGCACACGCAGTTGGCGCGAATGCCAAAGGGTGCACCGTCAATCGCCAAGCACTTGGTGAGCATCACGACACCAGCCTTGCTGGCGCAATAGGCCGCCTGATTGGCGCTGCCATCGAGGCCCACGACGGAGCCCGTCAACAAGATCGCGCCGCGCGAGGCCTGCAGATGCGGCCACGCGGCGCGCACGAAGCGATGCACGCTCGTGAGATTGATGGCGATGGTGTCGTCCCACGTGGCGTCGTCAATCTCCGCGAGCGTGCCAACGGCGGGCCGCCCCGCATTCAGCACCAGCAGGTCCAGACCACCTAGCCGGTCGACCGTAGCGGCGACCGCTGCCGCGATTGCTGTCCCGTCTCGGAGATCGGCGGTGACGTCGCCGCCCTGCAGATCCACGTTGATGACCTCCGCACCGTGCGCCCGAAAGCGTTCCACGATGCCTGCGCCAATGCCGGAGGAGCCTCCGGTGACCAGCGCCCGCTTGCCCTGCAGTCGTCCGCTCATGGCGGCGAGTCTACCGGCTCTAGGAGGCAGCGAGGACGCGCAACGTGACGGGGCTGCTGGCGCAGACGCCCGTCCCCTCGATCGCGCTGATCGCGCGGCGCGCCGCACCTTCGGGTGCGGTGTGCGTGACGATCACGAGTTGGGCACGACCGTCGGCGGCCTTCTGCACCACCGAATCGATCGACACCTTCTCGTCGGCGAGAATGGCCGCGATCTTCGCCAGCACACCCGGCTCGTCCTTCACGTCCAAGCGGATGTACAGCGCGGACTCCACATCAGCTGCGGGCACCAGCGGCAACTGGCGGAAGACGCCGGCGGTGCGGGGAAAACCCGTGCCCGACGTGCCGAGCACGCCCATGAGATCGCCGATCACGGCCGATGCAGTCTCGTCGCCACCCGCGCCGGGACCGACGAGGGTCACCTCGCGAATCGCGTCGCCGCGCAGCATGACGGCGTTGAACGACCCGTTGACGCCACTCAGGGGATGGGCGTGGGGGACGAGCGTGGGGGCCACGCTGACGACGACACCCGCGTCGACACGACGCGCCTGGCCGATCAGCTTGACGCTGTAGCCGAGATCGTCGGCGAACGCCACGTCGAGCGAATCGAGCGTGTCGATGCCCTCGTGGGGAACGTCGTCGATGGTCACCTGCGTGTGGAACGCGATCGAGGCAAGAATGGCGACCTTGGCAGCGGCGTCGCCGCCCGTCACGTCTTCGGTCGGATCAGCCTCGGCGTACCCAAGGCGCTGGGCCTCGGCGAGCACCGTCGCGTAGTCCGCGCCGTCGGCCATCTTGGTGAGCATGAAATTCGTTGTGCCGTTGACGATGCCGAGGACGGCATTCACCTCGCTGGCAATCATCGATTCGCGCAGCACCTTCACCACCGGAATGGCCGCGCAGACGCTTGCCTCGAAGCGCAGCTGCACGCCGTTGGCCTCGGCCGCTGCGAACAGCTCGGCGCCGTGGCGCGCCAGGAGCTGCTTGTTCGCGGTCACGACCGACTTGCCGGCCGCAAAGAGCTCGAGCATCCACTCTCGCGTCGGCGAGACGCCGCCCATCACCTCGGCGACCACCGCGATCGTCGGGTCATCCCGGATGACGGCGAAGTCGTCCGTCAGCAGGCCGTCGCGCGGAATGGAGTCGCGCGTTGATGCGAGGTTACGCACGAGCGCGCGACGCACTTCGACGGGAGCGCCCACCACGCGCTCAACGTCGGCCGCACGCGCCGTCAGCAGACGATCCACCGCCGAGCCAACCGTGCCGTACCCAAGGAGTCCGATGCCGATGGGAGTGCTGCTCATATGACGCCTCAGGGTAGCGGTCGGGTACGGTTCGTGGCGCATGTCGGCGAGCAACCGCACCCTCGGCCTAATTCGGCGCTACCGCGATCGCCTACCCGCGTTCGATGACGCCAACATCGTGTCGATCGGTGAGGGCTCGACGCCGCTGATCCACGCGCCGCGCCTCGGCGACCGCCTGGGCGTGAACCTGTACCTCAAGTACGAAGGGCTCAACCCCACGGGATCGTTCAAGGATCGGGGAATGACGACCGCGCTGTCCGCGGCCAAGCAGGATGGCGCGCAGGCCGTGATCTGCGCCTCCACCGGCAACACCTCGGCCTCCGCCGCGGCCTATGCGGCGCGCGCAGGCATCCGCTGCGTCGTCGTGATCCCCGGGGGGAAGGTGGCGCTCGGCAAGCTCGCCCAGGCGCAGGTCGCCGGCGCATCGGTGGTGCAGATCGACGGCTCCTTCGACGACGCCCTCCGCATGGTTCGCGTGATGAGCGAGGAGCACCCGATCACGCTCGTGAACAACCTCAATCCCTACCGCCTCGAGGGCCAGAAGTCGGCGGCGTGGGAGATCATCGATGACCTCGGACACCAGCCCGAGTGGATGTGTCTGCCCGTCGGCAACGGCGGCAACATCACGGCGTACTGGCGCGGCTACAACGAGTCGCTCCAGCGTGGGGACATCTCGGCACTTCCGCGCATGCTCGGCTCGCAGGCGGAGGGGTCGGCTGCGATGGTCCGCGGAGAGGACGTCCTGCAGCCCGAGACGATCGCCACGGCCATCCGGATCGGCGCGCCCGTGCGACGCGAGGAGGCCGGCGCCGCTGCGCGCGATTCGAACGGCGGCTTCGCAGCAGCCAACGATCGCGAGATCCTCGACTGGTTCGGCCATGTGGTGCGCGACGAGGGCGTCTTCTGCGAGCCCTCCAGTGCTGCATCCCTGGCGGGGCTTGCCAATGCGCGCCGCGATGGTCTCGTCGCCGAGGGCGCCGAAGTGGTCTGCGTCCTGACCGGCAATGGCCTCAAAGATCCCGACAACGCGATCGCCGAGAGCGCTCCGCCCATCACGATCCCCGCGGAGCGCGACGCGCTCGAGCGCATCGTGCTGGGTGACCACGCTTGATCGCGGTCCTCGGCGGACTGATCGCCGCCGCAGCGTGGGGCTGCTCCACGATCTTCGCGAGCCGCGCTTCACGGCAGATCGGCGCCGAGTCAACCTTGGGGTGGGTCGGTATTGGCGGCGCCATCGTGATCACGCCGATTGCGCTCGTGTACGGGATCAAGCCGGGCACGGAGTGGACCGATTGGCTGCTAGTGCTCGTGGGCGCAACGGGCTCCGTCGTTGGCTTGCGCTTCACCTACAAGGCGCTGTCGCAGGGCAAAGTGGGCGTGGTCGTCGCCATCACGAGCACCGAAGGCGCCATTGCAGCCGCGATCGCGTTCGCCCTTGGCGCGCCCTTCGGACTCGTCGCCGGACTCGGGATCATGCTCGCCACGATGGGCGTGGCGGCCGTGGGCCTCGGGCGCCACGCGGCGGACTCAGCCGAGGCCATACGCGATAACCGCAAGGCGGCGATCAACGCCGCCGTCGCGGCTGGCGTCTTCGGGAGCTCGCTCTACGTCTCCGGCGACGTCGCGAGTCGCGTCGGTCCGCCCTGGGTGGTGATGGGCGCGCGCTGGCTCGGGATCCTCACGATGGCGCTCCCACAACTCCTCCGCGGACGCTTCAGCGCCGCCCGACCGGCGCTGTTCTTTGCGCTTTTCGCTGGCGCGCTGGAGTCATCGGGCTTCCTCGGGTTCCTCTGGGGTGCGGAGACGAATGTCGGCATTGCCGCCGTGGTCGCCACGCAGTACGCCACGATTGCCACGCTGATCTCCTGGCTCTTCCTACACGAGCGACTGTCCCGCGTTCAGCTCGCTGGCGTGGCAGCGGTGGTGAGCGGTGTGATCTTGCTGTCCGTCTCCGGCACGACATGATCGGCATCGTCCTCGGCATCCTGTCGGCCGTCGTCTGGGGGGTCGCCGGCGTCACCGGCAGTCTCGCCTCGCGCCGCATCGGAGCGACCGCGGCGATCGGCTGGGCCATGCTGCTGAGCATGGTCGCGGCCGTGCCGCTCGCGCTTCTCAGCGGCGCGCCGGGCCGGGTGGATCTCAGGACGGTGCTGTGGGTCCTGCTGATTGCCGCCTGCATGCTCGGCGGCCTGGTGTGTGTCTACGCCGGCGTGCGCTACGGCAGCATCAGCGTGGTCGCGCCGATCTCGGCGACGTACGGCGGCGTTGCGGCCCTGATCTCGATCATCGCCGGCGAGCCCGTCTCGGTGATCGCCATCGCATCGCTTGCCCTCGCCGTCGTGGGCGCGATCCTCGCGTCTATGGGTGGCTCGGCAACGCCTGGACAGGCGTACTCCAACCAGCGGGTCGCGGCACTCCTTGGCGCGGGGGCGGCGCTGGTCTGGGGTCTTCAGCTCTGGGCAGGCGGCGAGATTCAGGATGACCTCGGCGCCTCGTGGCTGGTTGGCTGCTCCCGTTTGGTGGGCGTGCTCGTGGTCTCCCTGCCGCTGCTCGCGACGCGTCGACTCGTCGTCGATCGTTCCGCGATCAAGTACGCGTTCGTGGCGGGTGTCGGCGAGGTGGCCGGGTTCACCCTGTACCTCAAGTCGTCGGCCTACGGTGTTGCGCAGGCAGCGGTCCTGACGGGCCAGTACGGGACGGTTGCGGCGCTGATCGGGGTCGCGGTGCTCAAGGAGCGTCTGCGCGGCATTCAGTACATCGGTCTGGTCGTGATCGTCGTTGCGATCATCGGCCTATCGATCAGCTGATCAGCCGCCAAGCGCAGCGAGAACCTCGTCCCGGGTCCGCGCAACCGGGGTGTCGTGACCCCCGAGAGCGGCCTGGGCCATCGTCAGGGCGTCGTCGAGCGAACCGTCGCCAGCGCACGCGGCCTTGAAGGCCCGGGCGCAGCCAAGCTGCTGCAGCTCGAGGTCGAGTGGCGTTGACGGAAGCGCGCTGGCAACGGCGAGGTGCCAATCGGCCTTCGCGGCGCGTCGCAGCACGGCGTTGAGATCCGGATCCGGGACCAGGTGCACCGGTGCGTGCGCCTCGAAGAAGCGCGTCAGCTCGGCGCGCCAGTTCGCGGCACCCTCGCCCGCCCAGGCATCGATGGCGGCCAGAGCACCCGCAGCATCCTGTGGGAGCGCAGCGGGATCAAGCGGAGGCGTGCCGCCAAGACGACGTGCCAGGTAATCCGCCGCGGCGGCGATCAGGCCATCCACGTCTGCCAGCGCTGTATCGACGATGATCAGCTTGCTCATGCCATGCCCCTGCGGTTGAACGCCATCGCCAGCACCATAGACGCGATGCCGATCCCAAGCGCGTCAATCGCGACGTCGACGGGCGTGCCCACGCGAGTGGGGACGAACGACTGGTGATACTCGTCGATCCCTGCGTACAGCAGGGCGAGCAGCGACCCACCGACCAGACACCGGCGCACCGGCAGATGTTGGGCCCGGAACGCGAGGGTGCAGGAGGCGCAGAGCAGGGCGAACACCGTCATGTGCGCGGCTTTGCGGGTGACCGTGTCGAGCCACCCCGAGGCGATCGCCAGATCAGGCGTGCTGCTGAGTTTCCAGACGAGACCGGCGATCAGAACCGCGGGAAGCCAGGCGAGAACGCGCACGTTGAGAGCCTATCCGTTGCATTTGCGAGCCACGTCGTGCGGTTCGCGCGCGCTCCTGCGCGCAGCGCGGCAGAGACGAACCGTCGCGCATCACACCCACGGCAACGACCGTGAGCACGCTGCAGACATGAACACCTTGTCGCAGCGGCTGCTCACCATTGTCCTCCTGATCCTCGGCACCCTCACGCTGGTCAGTCCCGCCCGTGCCGGCGATGCCGTCGTCACGTACGAGTTGCCGTCCTCCGATTCCTCGGGGATCACGGCACAGGTGGCACCCGGCGTCGCGGGCTGCCTGACCGCCTGCGGCAGCCTGAAGCTCGCCGCAGGAGTGGCGGTGCCGGCGCGTCGCCAGGGCGTACTGGCGTTCAGCGCTCCCACGGGCACCACGATCGTGAATGGCGCAATTCGCCTGCGCTATCGCACGAAGCAGGCCGGCGTCTCCGCGCATCTGCAGAGTCGGATCGCAGGTCGTTGGATTGATGGCCAACGCTTGCGCTCCGTCAACGGCACCACGGCGACGGTCAGCGCCGGCACGGGGGCGACGGCGGTCGCCGTGACCCTGACGGCCGACGGTGCGGTACCCGCGCGGAGTGTTCGCACGGATGCCGAGAACATGGTGTCGATCGCGTCCGTACAGCTGACCGTCCGCGATCTGACCGCCCCCAGTGTGTCGTGGACGGCGTCGGATCCCGTCGGCGGCGGCTGGCAGCGCGGCACTGTCTGCGGCGCCTACGCCGCTCGCGACGCGGGTCTCGGAGTCGATCGCGTGGAGTTCGCCGTTGGCGGTGCGCTCGGCGTATCAGCTGCGGGCACTGGTTCGCGACTGCAACCGCGCCCAATCGCGCTGGACGGCACGGTCTGCGTCGACACCGGGCAGGTCGGGGACGGCGCCTACGGCACCTCGCTGACGGCGATCGACGCCGGTGCGAATGGCAATCGGAGCGCGCCGATTATCGGCGTCATGCGGGTCGACAACACGGCGCCCATCGTCGACTACCTTCCACCCACGGACGTGGAGGCGCGACTGCCCACGGCGCAGCTGGACGTCGCGGATGCAGCGAGCGGGGTGGAGCACGTGACCGCCACGATCGATGGCCTCCCGACAGCGCTGACCAAGAACACCACGGGCCTCGCAGTCCGACCCCTCACGCCACTGGCCGACGGCACCCACCGCCTCGTGTGGGAGGCTGCGGACGTGGCCGGGAACGTCGCCACCGGCAGCGCGCTCTTCGGTGTGGCCGACACGACCGCGCCGTCCATCGAGAGTGTCGAGCCGGTGGGGACCACGACACCGACAAGCACCATCGCGGCACGGGCCATCGACACCGGGTCCGGCATCGCGCTTGACGGCTGGCGGCTCGCGGTGGACGGCGTCGACGTCACGGCTGCCGCGGACCTGGCGAATACCGGGGTGATGACGTACACCCCCACCCGTCCGTGGACCGAGGGTGAACACGTCGCTCGCCTCACCGTCGCGGACCGGAGTGGCAACCGTACCCAGCGCACATGGACCTTTTCCCTGCCCGTACCGCCTACACCCGTTCCGGTTCCCGTTGCAGCGCCGGCCACCGAAACCAGCACGCCCACGATCGAGGCAGGCGCCCCTTCCGAGCCGTCAGCTGCTGCGCCTAACCGACGCGTGTCGCTCCTGCTCGAGGCCTCGGTCCGACGTGTACGCGTGGGTGCCCAGATTCGCCTGCAGGGGCGACTGCTCGGCGCGACGCGAGCAGGCGTCCGCATCGAAGCACGCGTCGGCAGGCGATGGCGGACCGTCGTCGAGGTGCCGCTTTCGCAGACCGGCACCTTTACCACGCCCGTCCGGCTGCCGGCACGCGGAACCTACGCAGTCCGCGCACGGGCTGGCCATACCGTGTCGAAGACGCTTCGTGTCACGGCGCGATAACGGCCACCGCGCGACGGAGGTCGGCTGCTACGTTGGGACGAGATGTCGCACGACCCTCTCGCCGGACTCAATCCCGCTCAGCTAGATGCCGTCCAGGCCGAGCCGGGGCCATTGCTGGTCGTTGCCGGTGCAGGCTCGGGCAAGACACGTGTGCTCACGCACCGCATCGCACACCTCGTGGAGCAGCGAGGCGCGCAGCCATCGTCGATACTCGCGATCACCTTCACGAATAAG
This sequence comes from Thermoleophilia bacterium, assembly GCA_037133755.1. Classification (GTDB taxonomy): domain Bacteria; phylum Actinomycetota; class Thermoleophilia; order Gaiellales; family F1-60-MAGs149; genus F1-60-MAGs149. Next base: position 91,848 of record JBAXNN010000009.1, on the reverse strand, counting down.
GCAGCGGGGGAGATGGCCGAGCGGGTCAACGGGCTGCTCGGGAGGTACGCCACGGGCATGTGGGTCATGACGTTCCACGCCGCCTGTGCCCGCATCCTGCGCGCCGATGCCACCCGCATCGGGTTCCGTCCGTCGTTCTCGATCTACGACTCGTCGGACCAGGTCCGCCTGGTGCGGTCGATCATCGAGGACGACCTCGGGAAGGACGCCAAGCGCTATCCCGCACGTGGTGTTCACGCGCGCATCAGCTCCGCCAAGAATCAGTTGCTCACACCGCAGCAGTTCATCGACGAGAACGACGGCTACTTCGACACGCTCGTCGGCGAGGTCTACGCCCGCTACCAGGCGCGCTTGCTCGAGGCCGGAGCGATGGACTTCGACGATCTCCTCGTGCACACCGCGCACCTCCTGGAACAGATTCCCGAGTCGCGTGAGAAGTGGCAGCGGTCGTTCCGTCACATTCTCGTGGACGAGTACCAGGACACGAACCATGCGCAGTACCGGCTGATTCGCTCGCTGGCCGCCGCGCACAACAGCATCATGGTCGTCGGCGACAGCGACCAGTCGATCTATTCGTGGCGCGGTGCGGACATTCGCAACATCCTCGACTTCGAGCAGGATTTTCCCAACGCGCGCACGATTCGGCTCGAGCAGAACTATCGCTCCACCCAGACGATTCTCGACGCTGCGAACGGCGTGATCGCCAACAACGAGGATCGGCAGGAGAAGAACCTCTGGTCGGAACTCGGCACCGGCGAGAAGGTGCGCGTCGTGGAGTGCGCCGATGAGCGCAGCGAGGCCCGGTATGTCGTCGGGCAGATCTCGCGCGTGATCGGCGAGGGCGGCTCGCTCCGTGATGTCGCCGTCTTCTACCGGACCAACGCGCAGTCCCGCGCGATGGAAGAGGCCCTCCGGCAAGCCGACGTGCCGTACCGCATCATCGGCGGCACGGGGTTCTACGACCGGCAGGAGGTCAAGGACGCCTTGGCCTATCTGCGCGCCATTGCGAATCCGAGCGACGACGTCTCTCTGCGCCGGATCATCAACGTGCCGCGGCGCGGCATCGGCGACACCACCGTGACGCGGCTGGCCGAGCACGCCGCCACGCTTGGCATCACGCTGCGGTCAGCACTCGACGACGCCGACTCCGTGCTGCCCGGCGCCGCGGCACGCAAGGCCGTCGCGGGCTTCAGCGACCTGCTCCAGCGCCTGACCGATGCCTCGGCCAACCTCGAACCTGCTCAACTGCTCGAGCGCGTGTACGAGGACACCGCGATGATCGAATCGCTGCGCGCCGAGCGGACCCTCGAGGCGAACGGACGCATCGAGAACCTCAACGAACTCCTCGGCGTCGCGCAGTCCGCGATCAACACCGGCGATGCCGACGCCGACCTGGCCACCTTCCTGCAGGAGCTCAGTCTCGTCTCCGACGCGGACCAACTGCCGGACAGCGAGGATGACGCCGCAGTCACGATGATGACCCTGCACACGGCGAAGGGCCTCGAATTCCCTCGCGTCTACCTGATCGGCCTGGAAGACAACATCTTCCCGCACGCGCGTGCCCTGGAAGAGGCCAATCTCGAGGAAGAGCGACGCCTCTGCTACGTCGGGATGACGCGCGCCCGCGAGCAGCTCACGATGACGTACGCCCGCTCGCGCAGCATCTACGGCCGGCAGGACTACAACCCGCCCTCGACATTCCTCGGCGAGATACCTCAGGACCTGATCGAGATGGAGCGGGTCGGATCGCGTGGCGGTACATCGATGCCGACAGCTCGGTCGTCGTACGCTGATCGCGCGCCGGTCAGCACCCCTTCGCGGCGCATCGAGCGGGAGGTCCCCAAGGATCTGCCGGTGATCTCCACGGGCGATACGGTGCGCCACAAGAGTTTCGGCGAAGGCATCGTGATCAGCGTACCCACGGCCGAGGAGATCATCGTGCGCTTTCCGACGTCGGGCGAGCGCCGCCTGCACGTCGCGTACGCGCCGATCGAGCTTGCCTGACCTCGCCGCGGGACCGCCGGGTTCTGATAGATTCGCGTTCGGTCCGGGCGATTAGCTCAGTTGGTAGAGCACCGCCTCGACAAGGCGGGGGTCACTGGTTCGAGCCCAGTATCGCCCACTCGGATTCCACGGAATCTGCCCGGACCGAACGCCGCCCCTTGAGGCGGCGTTCGTCGTTCCGGGACTAGACCGTCTCGTAGATCTCGAGCCGGCGCTCACGCAACCGCGGTGCGATCTCCGCGGCGACCGTCGCGAGGAAGTGCGGCGACTCGCAATGCGCCTGAAACGCCGCCTCGTCGTCGTACTGCTCGTAGAGGAAGAGCTGCGACGGATCGGCGGGATCCGTGTGCAGGATGTAGGCCTGACAGCCCGGCTCCGCGTTCGACGGCGCCAGCATGGATTCGGCAAGCTCGCGCACGCGCTGCTCCTCACCCGGGTTGATCGTCCAGCGGACGGCGATGCAGTAGGCCACAGCGTGCTCCTCGTCGGTGTTCTGGGGCATCGTCGCACGAGCGGTACAGTGCGCGCATGACCGACATCGCCCGCCTCTTCTACCTGCCCGGCGCAGGGTCGTTCGCGCCACACATCCTGCTCGAGGAGACGGGCGTGCCACACGAGCTCGTGCGCGTCGTGCGCGACGAGAACTCCGTGCCCGTGGAGCCCGCCGACTACCTGCATCTCAACCCGAGTGGCCGCATCCCGACCCTCGTCTGGCCCGACGGAACCGTGCAGACGGAGTCCGCAGCGATCTGTCTGGCCCTCGCAGAGCGGGCGGGGCGCGACAGCCTGATCCCGGCGATCGGCACATCGGCACGCATCGAGGTGCTGGCGCGCCTCACGTTCCTGACCAACACCGTGCAGGTGGCGGTGCTACGTGCCCGTTACCCGCAGCGTTTCGCCGACGACGAGGCCGGTCAGGTTGCGGTCGCCTCCCGCGGCACCCGCGACCTGGCAGAGCTCCGCGAGCGCTGTGCCGCGTGCTACGGCCACGGCACGGCGTTTGTCCGCGGCGATGAGCCCGGGGTGGACGACCTCTTCCTCGGCATGCTGATTCGCTGGACGCGACTCACCGCGGAACCATGGTGGGACGAGCCCACGCTCGGGGCCTTCTACGACCGCTTCCATGCGGTGCCATCCGTCGAGCGCGCACGCGAGCAAGAGGCGTTCGAAGCGCGGCCGCCCGCCGGCACGTGAGCTAGTGGTCGTGGTGCTCTTCGGGCATCTGCTCGATGCGCACGATCGCCCGCAGCCAGTGCTTGCCGTCGGTGCCCGTCAACTCGCCCGCGGTATGCGAGAGCATCGTCAGGATCACCGTGACGAGATCGCCATTTGGCATGGCGTCGGTGCGGAAGATGAGCGTGTCTCCCTGCTCGGCGATGAGCTCGACCGCTGATTCGCGCGACTGTCCCGCCTCGGGACCCGCGATCATCTCGACCACGTTGGAGTCATCCGACCCGAACGTGCGGCGACGGACGGAGTGCTGGAGATGTTCCCATCCCTCCGACGTATCGGTGATGAACGCGACGAATTGGAACCCCTTGAGTGCACCCATGCCCACAAGGGTACTCAACGCGCTTCCGCTGCACCAGCTCTCGATCGCCGGTGCAGCGGAGCGACGGAACTCAGCGGAAGGCCTGGATGCCGGTGACGGCACCGCCGACGACCAGCGTGTGGACCTCGTGCGTGCCCTCGTACGTGAAGACGCTCTCGAGGTTGTTCATGTGGCGGATCACGGGGTACTCGAGCGTGATGCCGTTGCCGCCGAGAATCGAACGGGCGGAGCGGGCGATCTCGAGCGCGCCGCGGGCGTTGCCCATCTTGCCCAGCGAGACATGCTCGGGGCGGAGGAGACCCTCATCCTTCATGCGGCCGAGGTGCAGGGCCATCAGCATGCCGCGGTTGATCTCAAGGACCATCTCGGCGAGCTTCTGCTGCGTCAGCTGGTACGACGTGAGCGGCTTCTCGAAGACGATGCGCTCGGTCGCGTACGACAGCGCCTCGTCGTAACAGGCACGTGCCGCTCCGACGACGCCCCAGACGATGCCGTAACGAGCCTCATTGAGGCACGACAGCGGGCCGCGGAGGCTCGTCGCCTCGGGCAGGCGGTTCTCGTCGGGGACGCGCACATCCTGGAACACGAGCTCAGAGGTAACCGACGCGCGCAGCGACATCTTCTTATGGATCGGAGGTGCGCTGAAGCCCGGCATGTCCTTCTCCACGAGGAAGCCGCGGATGCCCTCGTCGGTGGCCGCCCAGACGATCGCGACGTCGGCAATCGAGCCGTTCGTGATCCACATCTTGGAGCCGTTGATCACCCAGTCGTCGCCATCGCGGCGCGCAAAGGTGCGCATGGAGCCCGGGTCGGAGCCGGCGTCGGCCTCAGTCAGCCCGAAGCAGCCAATCAGCTCGCCGGTCGCCATGGCCGGCAGCCAGCGCTGCTTCTGCTCCTCGGAGCCCCAGCGGTAGATGGCGTACATGGCGAGGGAACCCTGCACGGACACCGCGCTGCGCAGACCCGAATCGCCGTACTCTAACTCGTGATTGATCAGGCCATAGGACACGGCGTTGACGCCGGAGCAGCCGTACCCCTCGAGGTGCGCACCCATGAAGCCCAGCTGACCGAGTTCGGTGAACACCTCGCGCGGCAGAATGCCCTTGTCGAACCAGTCGCCAACCTCGGGGAGGATGCGCTCTCGCACTACCTCACGCACGGCGTCGCGGATCGCCTTCTCGTCATCACTGAGAAGCGCGTCGACGCCAACGAAGTCGTGCGGGTCAATCGCCTTGTCGCTGGTCGTGGCCACGGAACTACCTCCAAGTCGTATGCGAACAGCGTAACGCAGCGTCCGCTATCACACTTCGCCGCCGCGATTGCGTTGGCTGAACTGCGCCTGGCGCAGGTGTACCATCGGCGCATGAAGCGCTTCGCCGTCTCCCTCACCATCGCCGCGTTCCTCGCCTCGGCCGCGAGCGCCTCTGCCGCCACGCTGTCCGGCACCCTGTCGGGCGGCAAGGGCACCACCATCGTCGTCGTGCAGGCAAGTGGGAAGGGCAAGAAGACCCCGATCACCGCAAAGGGCGGTGCGTTCAAGGTCACGGGCGTCAAGCTGGCCGGCGCGACGGTCCAGATCGTCGCCGACGACGGCACGTACCTTGGCCCGATCGTGCTCGGCGGTGCCAAGGCGAAGGTCTACGAGACGATCAAGGGCACGGCCAACCTCTCGCTGGGAACCATCAAGCAGAAGAACGACTACGGCGTCACGACGTCCGTTGCGTCGTCCCGCACGTATACGACGAGTGCCTACACGGTCGCCGCGAAGGGCGGCCGCCCGATCGGCGCGGGCAAATTCGGTCGCGTGAAGGTTGGCGACGGCAAAGGCGCGCTCAAGGGCTACGACGGCGTCGGGTATGACACCGACCTCGATGGCGTCCCGAATGTCTTCGACATCGATGACAACGGCAACCTGATCCTCGACAACGTCGATCGCACCGGACGCACCGGCATCCTGGCGCGCCGCGCGTTCGCGCGCCAAGCGATCTGCCCGGCCCCGCCGGCCCCGGTGACACCTGGCTGCGTCTCGCCGACGCCAGGCGCCGGTGGCAGTGGTACGTCGCCAACGGCCACGGAGTTTCGCCTGTTCTCGAACTTCAAGTTGACTTCCGAGACCAACGTCAATCTCTACCTCTCGGGCACCACTGCCGCCGTCCAGCCGTTGATCGACGCAGCGTTCCCCTCAACGCTCACGCTCGCGACGCAGATCGTGGGCGCGACGAGCGGCACGCTCGACTGCCTGGGGAATACGTACTGCGCCCCGCACTCGACCGCAGGAGTCTCGTATCCGCTCGTCAATGGCGCCGCTGCCACCTTCGCCGGCACGGCGCTCGGGATCAGCAACGGCACCACCAACGACGCCCAGATCACGCCGGGTACGACCACCGACGACATCGGGGCGGGCAACGCATTCATCGAGAACGCCGGTGGGAGCGCGTATCCGGGCGTCCTCAACTTCGTCTTCAACAAGGCTCCGGCGGTCTATTCCTACACGACGACCGCGAGTGCGACCGAGCAGGTGCTCACGTACGACGCCGTCACCGGTCGCGCCGCTGGCAACCTCGGCATGAGCCCCGCGACCCCGATCACGGTGGGGTCCGATGGCATCGTGACGCTCAAGTGGTGGCGGCCGCAGCGTCCTGCCGTGTCGGGCGAGGCCAGTGCCAGCGGATGGATCGACATCGGCGGCCTGCAGTACACCGCAGATGCGCCGAACGCCCCGCGCTCCTCCAGCGGCGTATCGATCGGGACCGCTCCCGGCAACTGCGCGCTGGTGACGTACACCAACCCCATGTCCAACGGAACGACGTTCACGAACACGGGTACCAGCGGCGTGCAGGACCCGGCGCTCGACGCAGCGACCAACCCCGCGGCGCCAACTGCGAACCTGCTGCAATTCACCGTCAACGCGAAGACCTGTTTCGGCGAGGCCACGTGGGCGCTCCTGACGACGGGCGCGACGTTCGATTTCGATATTCAGGCGCGCAGCCTCTACGGCGACAACGCCGCCCGCAAGCTGTACTTCCGCGTCGGCTGACAACGGCAGACGGTCATGCCCGGCGCTGATAGCGTCTCGGCATGGCCACCCGCCCGCTCGAACTCGCTGCCAATCTCGTCGAACGCGGCGACGTCGGGGCCATCCAGGTTGCGTACTGTCGAGAGGGTGCGACGGTCCAGGCATCATTCGGCGCCTGTGATGACGCCTCGCGGTTCGCGCTCGCATCACTGACCAAGCCGCTGATCGCCATGGCCTGTCTGGTGGCCTGCGACGAAGGCGTGCTTGAACTCGACGCGCCGTTGCCGACCTACGTGCCCGAAGCCACGTCGAACGCCACGATGCGCGAGTTGCTGGCGCATGCCTCCGGCCTGCCCGCCGACTCGCCCGAAGCACGCCGAGCACAGCTCGCCACCGATGGCACGTGGGAAACGGTTGCCGCGGCGTACGCCGCTCTGCAACCGGCAGCGGCCCCGTGCTCTGCGCGGATCTATTCCAACGCCGGCTACGCCCTCGCGGCGCTCGCGCTGGAGCGCGCGTCGGAGATGTCCTATCGCGATTACGTCGAAGCCGCGCTGCTCCAGCCGCTGGGTATGTCACGCACCACGCTGGGGGCAGCGATCCATGACCCCGACGTGATCGAGGTACGCCAGCCCGGCCTGCTCGGGCACGGCGAGCAACTCTTCAACGACCAACGCTTTCGCATCCTCGGCATGCCGCAATCCGGCGGTTTCGGCACCGCGATCGATTACCTGCGATTCCTGCGCTGCGCCGCAGGGCGCGGACCGGACGTGCTTGACAACGGTCTGCGTCAGGAGTTGCTGCAGAATCAGTGCGGTGCGTTGCCGGGCGGCGTGGGGGACTTCATGGAATGGCCCGTCTGCGACTGGGCGGTCGGCTTCGAACTGCGCGACGGGAAGTCCCCGCACTGGACGGGGACTGCGCTGTCGGCGGGGAGCGCCACGCACTTCGGCGCCTCTGGCACCTTGGCCTTCATCGACCCCGAGCGCGACGTGCAAGCGGTGGTGCTCGCGAACCGCGGCACGTACTCTCGTTGGATGCTCGAACCTGGCGGGTGGCCCGATGTCTGCGCGGCACTCGTCGCCTAGGCGCGGCAGACTTTCACCATGCGCCTGCGCAAGCACTGCTCAGACTGCGGCTCGACCCTCGGCCCGCTCGACGGAAACGTTCAGACCTGCACCGCCTGCGGCCTGCCGTACTACCACGACGCCAAGCCGTGCGCTGCTGTCCTCGTCCTCGATGACGCGGGGCGTCTGTTGCTCGGTCGCCGGGCGATCGAGCCGCGACGCGGCCTCTGGGACATCCCGGGAGGCTTCTGCGGCCCGGACGAGACCCCCGAGGCCTGCGCCGTGCGCGAGCTGTTGGAGGAGACGGGCTGTACCGTGGAACTGATCGGCTTCCTGGCCCACCTGATCGACACCTACGGCGACGACGGCGACCACACGCTCAACGCCGTGTTCTCCGCTCGCATCGTCGAGGGCACGCCCGTCGCTGCGGACGATGTCGCGGAGCTTCGCTGGTTCGCCCTTGATGACCTGCCACCCGTAGCGGAACTTGCCTTCCGCAACACCGCCGAGGCCATCGAGCTGCTGCACACGGCGTAGGGGAGGAGTGGGGAGCTATCCCGCGAACTTCGCGCCATGACGTTCGACCATGAAGACGATTGGGGCGATGAGCCCTCCCTGACCGGCCTCGAGCAGTGGGACGAGGACATGTGGGTTGAGGGCGGCATCACATCGATCGAGCGCTACCTTGCGCGGCATGCCGCCTTCGAGCTGTGGTGCGATGAGCAGACGCGACGCTACGGGCGCAGCCCCGGAGGTGCGGAGGCCTGATCGGCCTACGCGGTAGGATTCGTCGCCGACGACCCCTGCCGAACCTTTGAGCACCTACGACGCCGTACCCGCCACGCCCGACCACATCGCGATCGAGCATCGCGTGCTGGAGTTGTGGGAGCGCGAGGACACGTTCAATCGGCTGCGAGCCCAGAACGCCGGCGGTACGCCGTTCTCGTTCACCGACGGTCCGATCACGGCGAATAACTCCATGGGCGTGCATCACGCGTGGGGTCGCTCGCTGAAGGACCTCGTCCAGCGTCATCGGGCCATGCTCGGGCACGAGCAGCGCTACCAGAACGGCTTCGACTGCCAAGGTCTCTGGGTCGAGGTAGAGGTCGAGAAGTCGCTGGGGCTGAACTCGAAGCAGGAGATCGAGGAGTACGGCCTGGACAAGTTCGCCCGCGCCTGCCGTGATCGCGTCGCCGAGTACTCCGCCGTGCAGACCCGGCAGTCCAAGCGCCTCGGCCAGTGGATGGATTGGGACCGCTCGTACTACACGATGACGGACCCCAACATCGAGTACATCTGGCGCTTTCTCAAGGAGTGCCACGACCGCGAGATGCTCTACCGCGGCAACCGCCCGATGGTGTGGTGTCCGCGCTGCGGTACGTCGCTGTCGCAGCACGAACTGATCGACAGCTACCGCGATCGCACGCATCCGACGCTGCATGTCCGCTTCCCGTTTCTCGACACGCCGGAGGAGGCCGTTGTCGTCTGGACGACGACTCCCTGGACGCTGCCGGCCAACGTCGCCGCTGCCGTCGATCCCGAGGCCGAGTACTCCGCCGTGCGTACCTCGCAGGGCATCGATTGGGTGATGACCGCCCGCGTCGAGGAGCTCTTTGGCGAGGGTGCCGACGTCGCCCACACCGCCAAGGGCGCCGAGCTGGTCGGTCGCCGTTACCGTGGACCGTTCGACGACCTCGAGCCCGGCGGCGCCGTTGAACATCGGGTCGTGGCGTGGGACATGGTCGCCGGCGATGAGGGCACTGGCGTTGTGCACATCGCCCCTGGCTGCGGCGGTGAGGACTTCGAATTGGGCAAGGTCGAGGGGCTCGACGTGCTCGTACCCGTCGACGATGCCGGTTGCTTCCTGCCGGACTACGGATTCCTGGCTGGCCTGACGACGGCCGACGCTGCCGATCCGGTACGCGCGCACCTCGAGCAGCAGGGGGTGCTGGTGCGCTCCGGCACGATCGAGCACCGCTTCCCCGTCTGCTGGCGCTGTGGCACCGACCTGATCCACCGCGTGGTCGAGGAGTGGTTCATCCGCGCCGAGCCCGTGCGGCAGGCGATGATCGACGCCGCCGCCACCGTCAACTGGGTTCCCGAGCAGTACGGCAAGCGCATGGAGGACTGGCTGCGCAACATGGGCGACTGGTGCATCTCGCGCAAGCGTTACTGGGGCCTCCCGCTGCCGTTCTACCGGACGGAGAGCGGCGAGTTCCTGATCATCGGATCGATCGAGGAGCTTCGTGAGCGCGCCGTGGATCCGCTCGACGGACTCGAGGAGCTGCATCGTCCGTGGATTGACGGCATTCGCGTCAAGACCGACAGCGGCGAGATCGCGACACGCGTCACGGAGGTCGGTGACTGCTGGCTCGACGCCGGCATCGTGCCGTTCTCAACGCTCGGTTGGGGTCGCGACACCTTCCAGGAGGGTGGATACGCAGCGGGCGCGGGCGACGGGCTGACGCAGGCCGACCTGCCCGATCACGAGTACTGGGAGAAATGGTTTCCGGCCGACTGGATCTCGGAGATGCGCGAGCAGATCCGCCTGTGGTTCTATTCCCAGCTCTTCATGAGCGTCGTGCTCGTCGGCAAGGCTCCCTACAGGAACGTCCTCGGCTACGAGAAGCTGCACGACGAGACCGGCCGTGCGATGCACAAGTCGTGGGGCAATGCCATCTGGTTCGACGACGCCGTCGAGGAGATGGGCGCCGATGTGATGCGGTGGATGTACGCACTGCAGACGCCGTCGCAGAACATGAACTTCGGCTACGGACCGGCCAACGAGGTGCGTCGTCGACTGCTGACGCTGTGGAACAGTTACGCCTTCCTGATCCGCTACGCCGACATCGACGGGTTCACGCCGACGTACGCCGATCTCGACGATCGCCCACCGGCGGCGACCGCACTCGACCGTTGGATCGTGGCGCGCGTCGACGAGACGATCGTGGCGTGTGATGAGGCCCTGGGTGCGTATTGGACGCCGACGTACGCCCGCGCGGTGGAGACGCTCGTCGACGATCTCTCGGCCTGGTACATCCGTGGTTCTCGCGCACGATTCTGGCGCCCGGAGAGCGATACGGACAAGGACGCCGCCTTCCGCACGCTGTGGTACGTCGTCGCGCAGACGTGTCGCCTGATCGCCCCAGCCATGCCGTTCATGGCGGAAGACATCTGGCAGAACCTCGTCCGCGATCGCGCTGCAGCTGCCCCCGACTCGGTCCACCTGGCCGGGTGGCCGAGGGCCGGCACACCCGACACCGAGGCCTTGCGGGCATTCGCGCTCGCCCAAACGGCCATCTCCCTTGGACGCGGAGCACGCGCCCAAGGCAATCGCAAGCTGCGCCAGCCCTTGCGTGAGGCCGTCGTTGCGACACCCGACGCAGACGCCCGCGCCGCCGTCGAGAGCCTGCGCGAAGAGATCGCACTCGAGCTCAACGTCAAGAACGTCCGCATCTCCGACGCGGTGGATGAGCTCCTCGAGATCGAGATCGTTCCGAACTTCAAGGTGCTCGGCCCCAAGCTCGGGAAGGACATCCCACGCGTGCAGCAACTGCTCAAGGCTGGCGAGTACGAGCGGAGTGGCGACGACGTGATCGTCGGCGGCCACACGCTCACCGCCGCTGAGATCGAACTGCGCACGCGCCCCCGCGAGGGCTTCGCCGTTGCCGACGAGGGTGGCCTCGCCGTCGCCGTGGATACCGAACTCGACGAGGAGCTCGAGGACGAGGGCCTGGCCCGCGAGCTGATCCACTTCATCCAGGGCCAACGCAAGAATGCGGATTTCGAGGTGGCGGATCGCATTGAGATCAGCGTCTCGGTCGATGCGCGCCTGCAGCGCGTCCTTGATCGGTTCGGTGACGAGATTCAGCGCGAGACGCTCTGCACCGCGCTGACCGTGGAGAACGCCGTGGACGGCGCGCCGTTTGATGCCGACGGTTGCGTCGGTACGCTCGCCGTTCGACGCACCGCCTAGCCCACCGGCGTCGGGCACAGGTGAGACACTGCGCCCGTGGAGGAACACGTACCACCCAGCGTCCTGCGGCAGGTGCCGAACGTTCTCACGACCCTGCGCCTTCTGGCCGTGCCGTTGTTTGCCGTCCTCGTGGTCCGCGCTGACGGTGCCGAGTCGTCCGCTGCCGCTGTCGTCTTCGCCTTCGCTGCCGTCACCGACTTCCTCGACGGCGAACTATCGCGACGGCTGCACGCCCAGAGCCGGTACGGCCGCGTGCTCGATCCGATCGCCGACCGACTGCTCATCGACGTCGCTGTTGTCCTGCTGTGGATGGACGGACGTGTCCCCTTGCTGCTGGTCCTGATCGTGCTGGCACGGGACGTCCTCCTCCTGTTCTCGCTCCTGTTCGGCAAGGGACGGCATCTCGGGATCCGGGTCAACGTGGTGGGGAAGGCCGGCACGCTCGTGACGATGATCGGGCTGCTGCTTGCCATCGTCACTCCGCCGGGCGCGACTGCGACGCAGGTCGTTCTCTGGACCGGCGTCGTCTTGCTGGTTCTCGGCGGCATCGTCTACGCGCGCACGCTGCGACGGCTGCGGGCCTGACGTCAGAGGAACCCTCAACCTCCGCTGCACCCTTTTCGTCTGAGCGGTGTATGCTGCCGCAACATGTTCTGTCAGGAATGCGGATACCGAAACGCGGCCACGGCCCACTACTGCGCCAAGTGCGGCACGCTGCTCGACGCTGACGCGGCCGACGACACGGCCACCTACCAGGGCGACAGCGATACCCAGGACATTCCCGTTTCTGCCGGACATCAGCTTCCCGCCGTCGTCATCCGCACGGGTGGACGCGCCGGTGAGCACATCGCTCTCACGCAGCCGCGCGAGACCATCGGCCGCGCGGGTGAGGCTTCGATCCTGCTTGACGATGTCACGGTCTCGCGTCGCCATGCCGCGATCGAGGAGGAGGCCGACGGTCGGTATCTCGTCGATCTCGCCAGCCTCAACGGCACCTATGTGAACCACCGCCGCATCGAGCGCGCCCGTCTCCGTGACGGCGACGAGGTGCAGATCGGGAAGTTCAAACTGACGTACCTCGAGTAGACGATGGCGATCAGCGAGGAGAAGCCACTCACCATCGGGGCCGTCTGCAAGGAGCTCAAGGCGGAGTTCGACGACGTCTCGATCTCGAAGATCCGCTATCTCGAGGAGCAGCAGTTGCTGCAGCCGCTCCGGACGCAGGGCGGGTACCGGCTTTACCGGCGCGAAGACGTTGATCGCCTGCGGACGATCCTGCAGCTTCAGCGTGACGAGTTTCTGCCCCTCAAGGTGATTCGTCAGGAGATCGAGGGCAACGGCGGCGCCATCTCGCGCACCCGCGAGCGACAGGCGAGGCGCACGATGCAGGCCGCCGCGGCGTCGGAGACCGCTCGTCGCTTCGATCGCTCGGAGCTGATGCGCGAAACCGGCATCGACGACGTGTCGTTCGCCGAACTGCAGTCGTACGGCATCGTCGCCTCCGACGAGAACGGCCTCTACACGGAAGCGGAGCTGGAGATCGTTCGCGTCTGCCAGCGCATGGCGGAGTTCGGTCTCGGCCCGCGACACGTCCGCCAGCTGTACACCGGTGTGCAGCGCGTGGCCGGTCTGCTCGATCAGGTGTTGGCGCCCGCGCTGCGCTCGCGGAACGCCCAGAGGCGCGAGCAGGGCACCGAGGAGCTCGCCCAGCTTGCTGGCCTCAGCGCCGAGCTGACCGAGCGCCTGCTGCTGCGCGACGTGCACTGATCTCCACTCGCGCTAGGGTGGAGCAGTGACCGATCTGCGTGCGCACATTCCGGAGATTCCGGTCGTTCCGCAGCCGGGGACCCTCTTTCGCGATCTGCTGCAGCTGCTCGTGACCGGCGGGACGGCACAGGCGAGCACTGCGCTCGTGCGCCAGGCGCGAGCCGAGCCCGTGTGCGCGTGCTTCGTGGCGGAGTGGAAGGGCCTGAACGGTCGTGCACGGCTCGGCGGGTTGCCGACGCTGTCGTTGGTGTACGACGGCGCATGATTCGGCCGGCCGCTGGTGCGGACATCCCCGAGCTCGCGCTGTTGTGGAACCGGTACCGCGCTGAGGCAGGGGACGATCGGTGGACCGATGACGAGCAGTGGCGCGGCTGGATGCTGCGGCGGATCGCAGCAGGCGACGTGCGCATCGGCATCGTGGAGCGGCGCATGCACGCCTACGTGGCGTGGCAGCGGATTCGTGACGCGACCAGTGGCACGCGGACGCTGGTGATCCGCGAGCTCTACGTCCACCCAGAGGGACGCGGCCAGCGCCTCGGATCCGGGCTCCTTGCCCGTGCGATTGACGCGGCACGTCAACGTGACTGCGATACGGTCGAACTTGTCGGCAACATCCACGACGAAGGGGCTCGCGCACTGGTCGGACCGTTCGGCTTCGACCTCACCGGCGACGCGCTTCGGCTGCAGCTCCAGCAGCGCTGAATCAGCCGAGCGGCGGAACCCAGGTACGCCAAGCCGGCTTCTGGGTCGTGGAGTTGAGCGGCGTACTGGCGGAGTAGAGGCCGCTGGACGGTGCGGCGGCCGTATCGACGAGGTTGTTCCAGATGGAGACGCCAAAGCGCGGGTTGGCGGCAGCCGCGAGAAAGGTGCTCACACCGGCCACAGGGGCGACGTCAGCCATTGTCGACGACGTGGCATAGCCCGTCTCCCAGATGCCCTTGTTCTGTCCGGGGAAGTACGCATCGACGTTCGCGACGATGGTCGCCGGATCGCTGAGTGCGAGGTTCGTGGGATCGGCCGGCGCTTCAACGCCACCGGCGGGTACCAGACGGACGCCAATCGCGTCGGCCTGAATGTGCGTGCGGGCCATCGCGCGCAGGAACGTGATCGACGAGGTGTCGGTCGTGCTGGCCGGGTCGGTGCGGGCCAACCCGCCGGTGATCACCGGCGCGGTGGTGACCTTGCGGATCTCCGTGGTCGCAAACTTCGTCAGCACGCGCAGCAGACCGGGGGCCACGAGACGGCCCGCAAGGCGCTGCGGACGCAAGCCAGACTGGACGTTCGGACTCGGCCAGATCTCGTACGCCGCCGCTGTCGATCCGTACTTGGCCACGACGGCAGCCACGAAGTTCTGGAAGGCGGCGCGCTTGGGCGCCCAGGCCGGGTCGCCCGGCGAGCCACCGGCGCCGCCATCGGACCGGGCCCAATCGGGCGTGCCGCCGATCGAGAGCAGCACAGACGGCGTACCCTGCGCGAGCACCACACGACGCACGGCGGCGAGCTGTGCCTCAACGGGCGCCCAGTTGTAGGCCGCGTTGCCCGGGAGACGCGCGTTGGTCGGCTGCGTCGCCGCAATGGTGTTCCAGCGCACATCGACGCGCACCCACGTGGCGCCCAGCGTCGTCAGCGCACCATCGAGCGTCTGCGCCGGTGCGACGGCCGCCGTATTGCTGCTCTGGGCGGCCTGAAAGCCCTCGTCTGCAACGAATCCGAGCGATCCGGCCGACGCAGCCGGCACGGCCAGCAGGAGCACACCAAGGCAGACGATCACGACGTGGGGGAGCCTGCGCACGCCCACAGGATACCTCCGGGAAGGAGAGACGTGGACAAACGCGAAGCATGATGAGCGATATGGCCCGACCTTCGTTTTGCCGCGCATCCACCGCCACTGCCCTCGCACTGCTTGCGTGCATGGGTGCCACTGCGGTTGCCGATGCCAAGCCGGCTCACGTCAAGGGTGCCAAGATCGTGGATGCGCAGGGACACGAGTTGAAGGTGCGAGGCGTGACGTGGGGCGGAGGACGGTTCGTGCCCAGCGACGCCGTCACCCCGCTGCCGGCACCGGATGTTTCGACCGCGTCGCGCGACTTCAAGCGAATCCAGCAGATGGGTGCGAATCTCGTTCGCGTCGACGTCTCCAGCGCCGCCAACGACGACGCGCACGAGCTCGCCTTCAAGAAGCTGCAGCGCCTGGCCAAGGCCCATGGACTGCAGATCCTGTTCGCCAACGTGCCACTGTCGTCTGAGGATCAGGGCCCCTGGCTCCAGACCCTCGCCGGCTGGTTCCCGAAGAAGCCGAACGTCTGGTATCTCCCAGGCACCGATCCGGACTGCGGCGTGTTCACGGCGTCGACTGCCTGCGGGGACACCGAATCCTGGATCTGGAACCAGGGCAACGCCATCCGCACGCTGCGCAATGCCGGCGTGCGAACGCCCATCGTCATCAACACCCCCGAAGGCTCGCAGTCTGTGAGTCTCAACTGGGCTACCGCACTAGCCGACCAGAACCTCGTGTTCGGCGTCCATCCGTCTTCGCGGGGGCAGATCAAGTTCACGCAGCAGGATGGACATGCCTTGACGGTCTCCTTGAAGGACGCCGCCAGCAAGGTCCCCGTGATCTTCGACAACGTCGCTCGGGTTCAGGTCAACGTGGAGCTGCAGCGCTCTGGCACCGAGAACGCAACGCGCTGGACTCGTTCCACCACGACGACCACCGACACGCTCCGCTGGTCGCAGGGCCTGCTTGACTGGGTGACCGGGTGGACGGTGATTGACGGCGGCGACGGCGCCATCGTCGACGGGTTTGGCACTGAGTCGCGCGATCAGCTGGCCAAGGGCCGGAAGCGCTTCACGACGTGGGGACGCACTGCAGCAGCGGGCTATTTCGCCGTTACCTACCGGGCGCAGGCCGGCAAGGATCCGGGGACGGAGTTCCCCGGCGGCTTCGAGTACGGCGACAAGGGGCCTGGCGTCCGTAGCCTCCAGGAGGAGCTCGCTGCGCGTGGTTTCCTCGGGCGCGACCATGTGAACGGCAACTTCGATGCCTCCACCTGGCAGGGCGTCGTCGCCTTCCAGGGCTACAACCGCATCGAGCGCAACGGGATTGCCGGCGCCGAGACGGTGGCCATGGCCAAGCGCGGCGAGGTGCCGGTTCCCCGGTATCCCGATCGAGGCAAGCACATCGAAATCGATATCTCCCGCCAGATCGTGTTCCTCGTCAACGAGGACGGCACGGTGCGCCGCGTGATCCACACATCTACGGGCTTCGCGGGCAACACGCCTGATGGCGAGTTCACCATCAGCCGGCGCGAACGGATGAGCTGGAACTACAAGTACAAGCTCTGGATGCCCTACGCCCAGTACTTCCACGAGGGCTTCGCGCTGCATGAGTATCCCGACGTGCCGGAGTACCCGGCGTCACACGGCTGTGCGCGCCTCGAGGCATCGAATGCCCCAGTCGTCTGGGAGTTCGGCGACTTCGGCATGCCGGTCATCCTCTACCACTCGTCGTAAGCGCTAGGCTCGGCGGCGTCCCTGGGCGAAGTGCTGCGGTGGTGGCGCGACGCTCCGCAGCTGCTGCACATCGGCCTCGGTGGGGAGCGCTCGTCTCGTTGGCAGATCGAGCGGTGCCAGCGACTCGACCCGCACCGTCACCTGCCGCTCACGGTGCTCCAGGGTTCCGCGGACCAACAGCAGGGGCTCGCTGCGAGCCAGCAGCCGATGTTCTTCGTACACATCGGGCATCAGCACGAGATTGAACAACCCGTGCTCGTCCTCGAGCAGGAGGAAGACGATGCCCTTCGCGCTGGCCGGTCGTTGGCGGGCGACGGCCAGACCCGGGATGACGACCGGTGCGCCATGCGGGAGCAGCGCCAGCTGTGCGGAGTCCAGCAGGTCGTCGCCCAGCAGCGGCCGCAACTGTCGGATCGGGTGCTCGCGCACCGAGACGCCCGTCGTGGCGTAGTCCGAGACCAGCAGCTCCCAGGCACCGGGCTCAGGCAGTCCCTGCGGCGCCTCACCGACCTGCAGATCGAAGGCCAACTGGCTGCCCGTGCCCTGACCGAGTGGCCGCGCCGCCAGCCCCAGTTCCCAGAGCAGCTGCCGACGCGGACCGAGCGCATCGCAGGCCCCGGCGGCGATCAGTCGCTGCAGGCGCTGTGTCGGGAGATCGAGACGGTTGGCGAGCGAACGCACGTCAGGGAATGGGCCGCCCGCGTCGCGTTCCGCGACAATCGCCGCCGCATCCTCCTCGCCAAGGCCGACCACCTGTCGCAGGCCAAGCCGCACAGCGTGCGCGCCTTCGCAGCGCGCCTCGACGTGCGAGTGGTGGAGATCGACGGGGAGCACCGGCACGTCACGGCGCTCGGCGTCACGGATCAGCGAGGCCGGCGGATAGAACCCCATCGGCTGCTCCATCAGCAGCGCACAGAGGAACGCCGCCGGATGATGGTGCCGCAGCCACGCGCTCTGGTAGGCGAGCAGGGCAAAGGCCGCGGAGTGGGACTTGGGAAAGCCGAAGGCCGAGAACGCAAGGATCTGCTGGAACACCGTACGGGCCACGTGGTCGGGCACGCCACGTTCCTCCGCACCTGCCGCAAAGGCGAGCCATTGCGCCTCGAGCCCTGCGCGGCTGCGTCGCCGGCTCATCGCCCGCCGCAGTGCCTCGGCCTGTCCCGGCGTAAAACCCGCCAGCGCCTGGGCGACGTCGAGCACTTGGTCCTGAAAGATGATCACGCCAAGCGTCTCGCGTAGCGGCTCCTCGAGCAGCGGGTGCTCGTACGGGATCGGGATCGTCGGATCGGCCCGCCGCGCCATGCGCCGCTGGATGTACGGGTTGACGGCGCCGCCCTGGATCGGACCGGGCCGAACGAGTGCCACCTCGACCACGAGGTCGTCGAGGCAGGTGGGCTGCACGCGCAGCAACGTCTGCATCTGCGCCCGCGACTCGATCTGGAAGACACCCACCGTGTCGGCCGCCTGGATGTCTGCGTACACCGCCGCGTCGTCGAGGGGTACGCGCGACAGATCCACGCTGCTGCCGGTGCTGCGATGAATCTCCGACACACAGCGTTCGACCGCGCTGAGCATGCCGAGCCCGAGCAGATCGATCTTGAGGAACCCGGCATCCGCAACGGCGTCCTTGTCCCACTGGCAGATCGTGCGGCCCGCCATGGCTGCGGGCTGAAGGGGGACCAGCTCGCAGAGCGGCCGATCCGAGACGATCATTCCACCCGGGTGCTGCGAGAGGTGGCGTGGCAGCCCGGCGATCTGTCCGCACAGCGTCGCCAGCAGCCGCAGCCGACGATCGTCGGCGCGGTCGCGTAGGCCGGGTACGCGCTGGAGCTCCTCACCGACCGCCTCGGCGCTCCAGCCGTCGGAGGCCGCTGCCAGGCGGGCAATGTCGCCGGCAGGGAGCGCCAGCGCCTTGCCGATCTCACGAATCGCGCCCTTCGCGCGGTACGTCGCGAAGGCGCCGACCAGCGCGGCCTGCTGGTCGCCGTAGTGCGTATGGATGCGGCGAATCAGCTCGGCGCGAATGTCCCGGGGGAAATCGAGGTCGATGTCGGGCGTGGAGGCAAGCTCCTCGTTGAGGAAGCGTCCCAGCGACAGCCGGCCGGCGACAGGGTCGATGTGCGAGAGGCCGGTCAGGTAGCAGACGATCGAGCCCACGCTCGAACCGCGCCCGCGCCCCGGCGGCAGCACGTTGCGCGCAGCGTCCGTGCCGCGGATCTCGAGCGCTACGTCACGGGCCAGTTCGAGGATCTCGCGGTGCAGCAGAAAGAACCCCGCCAGCTCGTGTCGCCGGATCAGCACGAGTTCCGTCGCGAGACGCTCGACGGCCTCCTGCCGCCACGGCGAGCTTGCGGGGTAGCGGGCATCGAGGTGCAGCTCGCACAGCTCCTTGAGCTCCCGATCGGCGTCGTTCTCGCGTTCGGGTGGCCGGTACCCGAGGCTCTGCGTTAGGTCGAAGCCGCAGCGCTCCGCGATGCTGCGCGTCTCGGCAACCGCCTCGGGCAGATCAGCAAACAGCGCGACCAGCTCGCCCGGCACCTTCAGCACGTGCTCGCGATTGCCACGCAGGAGTGCGGTGCACGCATCGAGTGACGCGTGCTGGCGGATCGCCACGAGCACGTCCTGCAGGGGGCCGCGGCGCCGCAGGTGCAGGTGCACGTCGTTGGTGGCGACGACCGGGATGCGGCGCTCGCGTGCCAACCGTTCGAACGCGCGCAACTGTCGCTCGGCACCTTGCCGGAACGGGCGCTGCAGCTCGACGGCCAGGCGGTCGCCGAAGGCCTCGAGCAACAGGTCACGACGGGTGCGCGCGACCAGCGGGTCGTCGCTGCGCAGCACACCGTGGTCAGGGCAACCCGTCAGGCAGGTGAGTCCCTCAGCGTGGGTCAGTACGTCTTCGAGCCTGACGCTGGGGAGGCGAGCGACCGTCCCGTCGGCGGCTCGCGTGCCCGCGTGAGCGGCGGTAATCAGACGACAGAGATTGGTGTAGCCGGCTCGGCTCTCGACCAGCAGAACCAGATGATGGGCCTCGCCGTCGACCTCGACCGTCAGCTCGCAGCCGGTAATCGCGCGAAGCCCGGCAGCGGTAGCGGCATGCGCAAAGGGGAGGGCGGCGCAGAGGTTGTCGTGGTCGGTCAGGGCCAGTGCGGTGTAGCCGAGCGCGCAGGCGCGATCAACGAGCTCCTCCGGCTGTGCCACGCCATCGAGAAACGAGTACGCGGAGTGGCAGTGCAGTTCGACGTAGTCAGGCGCCATAGCGCCACCACTGGCCACTGCGGCGATCCTCGTAGACGGTGCAGATGCGACCGTCGGCGAGCGCAAGGGCGAAGCAGCGCCGTCGGCAGGGCACACCCCACCAGCCCTCCTCGATGCGCCACTCCTCCCGCACGGCCTCAACCACGCAGCCATCGACGTTATCCGGACGTCCGCTGCCATCGACCTGCACGCAGCAGGCCCGAGGCGTCTGCGACGGGATGGGCCGCAGCGACGCGCTCATCGGGGCGTGAGCCCGTAGCGGCGCTCCGGCAGCCGGCTGGTGGGATCGACACCGACGATACGAAGCAGGGCGCCTTCGCCGACGGCGGCCCGCACCTGCTGCGCCGCACCGTCGAGTCGCCGGTCGCGCTCGGCACCCTCGCGCTCGAGCAGCGTGAGTTGATGCGCATCGGCAGAGAGCTCGGCAAACGTCAGCGCGAGGCGCTCGGCTGGCGCGGGGAGCCGCCGTGCCTTCGGCAGCAGCGCGAGTAGGAGCCGTGGTACGTCGACCGTTGGTTCGCGCAGCGGTACCTCGCAACTCCAGGACTCGCCGGTGACCAGCCGTGCCTGCAGCCGCAGCAATCGCGGTGCCGCATCGCCGCGCTCGGGCAGCAGCACCGTGCGGCTAATCAAGAGCCCCATCGCCTGCTCGAGTGCGGCATCGGTGGCGATTGGTTCGTTCGGCTTGAGGACGCTGCGCACCAGACGCGGTGGCACCTGTGCCGCGATCATCGCGCCGTCCTCGCCACGCGCCATCTGCCAGGCCTGCACGCCGGCTGGTCCGAAACGATCACGCACCGCGATGCGTGACAACGAGGCAACGCCACCGAGGCGGTCGATACCGACCAGAACGAGTGCCTCGCAGAGCTCGGCCGGGATGCCTCCGTCCTCGTGCAGCAGACGGACGGGCAGCGGCGCGATCACCTCAAGGACCTCCTCGGCGCCGAGCACGCGTGGACGACGCCCGGCTAGCCGTGCAGCCATCAGCGCAGCGAAGCGCGTGGGTGCGGCGCCGATCCGGATTGCCTCACCCGTTGCGGCCAACTCGTACAGACGCTCAATCAGGCGACGTGGGCCGCCATGCAGTCGCAGCCCCGGGGTGGCGTCGATCAAGACGCGCCCCGGCGCGATCTCCTCAACGGGCAGACCGAGTGCATCGATCTCGCGCAGCAACTGCGCCGCGCGTTCCTGGAGCCCAACCGGGTCGGGTGGCACCAGCTGCAGACCGGGGCAGAGGGTCAGTGCCTCCGCGAGAGGCATCCCGCTGCGCACGCCGCTCGCCTCGGCAACAGCCGAGGGCAGGCCGATCCGTGCCTCACCAAGGGGCTTTGGCCCGAGTGCGACGGGTGTGCCGGGAGGGATGTGCGCAGCAGCACGAGCAGCGAGCGCGACGAGCAGCGGAAGCCGCGGGATCTGGAGGGCGAGAAGCATCGCCCACCCAGTCTAATCGAACATATGTTCGTATGTGAATCAGGTTGTCCTTCACCACACCCCAAAGAGACGGATCGCGCCCCAGGGTCAGACGCCTTTGTTGCATGGAGCAGCAGCGGCTGATCGGAGCGATGCCAACGTGGCGAAGTGCGACAAAGGGGTCTGACCCCTTCGGACGGGGGAATAGCAGAGGTGGCTGTGCTCGGAGGGAATGCGGTCGGGCGTGGTTCTTCGCCGCCTCACCCCCTCTGCCGTGCGTGGGCGACCGTTCTCTGTGGTGTTCGGTGAAGCGCCGAGGCGGATCGTCGCTCTCTGCCGAGATCTCCTCGTGGACGGTGCGTGGGTCCGAAGGGGTCAGACCCCTTTGTCGCACTCCGCCACCCGCGCGAACCCTCCGCGGAACGACCACTGCTCCATGCAACAAAGGCGTCTGACCCTGGAGCGCGATCAGCCTGGCTGGTGTGCGGTGGAGCGCTACGCCGTCTCGAGCTGCGCGATCACCTGCTCGAAGACCTCGTGCGGCTGCGCGCCCATCAACAGGTACTTCTCCTGCAGAACGAAGGCCGGTACGGCGTTGATACCCATCGCATGCGCCTCACGGGTCGACTCCTGGACGACGGGACGGAAGCGACGCGAGGCGATCGCCTCATCCACGGCCTCGGCATCGAGACCCACGGAGATCGCCACGTCGCGGATCACGTCGGGGTCGGCGACGTTGCGCTCCTGCTCCCACATCGCCTGCATGATGTCCTCGTGGTACGCGGGATGACACCCCTCGGCGCGGGCTAGCTCGCCCAACTCAAGTGCCAGCTGGGTGTTCGGCGTGATCTCCGGATGCGGGGCGTAGCTGAAGCCGCTCTCGGCGAACATCATCGCCACGCGATCGATGTGCTCCACGCCGTACTTCGCGATCAGGTCCGCGCGCGGGATGCCCTCCGGCGGATACTCGGGATGCAGATCCCAGGGGAGCCACTCGATCTGAGCACCATACTGGCGCTCGAGCCACGTCGCGCGCTCACACGCGACACGGCAGAACGGTCAAAGAAAGTCCGACCAGATCAGAACGCGCAACGGCTCGCTCATGGCGACTCCCCTTCGGATGTGGCGGACGATGCGCCCGCGAGGTCGAGCATCAGCTGGCGCTCAGCGGCGACGCGCTGTCGACGGGCATCGAGCACGGTGCGCAGCACCACCTGCACCGAGCCGGCGACGGGAATCGCGAGCAGCGCGCCGATGATGCCGAGCAGCGACGCGCCGACCAGCACGCTCACGAGCACGATGAAGGGCGACACATCGATGCTCTTGCGCATCACGATCGGCTGGATGATGTGGTTCTCGATGAACTGGTACGAGACCGCCAGCACGAGCATGATCACGCCGGCCGTGAAGGACTGCGTGAGTGCGACGAGGACGGCGACCGTGGAACCGATCGTGGCGCCAATCAGTGGAATCAGGTCGAGCACGCCGACGAGCAGAGCCAGGGCGAGCGCAAACGGCACACCCAGGATCCAGGCCGTCACGCCAACCGTCAGGCCGGCGATGAAGGCGATGAACAACACGCCCGCCGTCCAGCGCGCGATCGTACCGTTGACCTGATCGAAGACCTCGAGCGAACGGTCGGCGTGCCCGGGGCGCAGCAGCTCGGTGGCGGTGCGGAGGAAGCGCGGGATCTCAAGCAGCAGAAACAGCGTCATGAACAGCACGGTGACGGCTTTGCCGAAGCCCGCCACCACCGCGGTGGCGACGCCCAGCAGATTGTCAGCCTGCGCCGGCAACCGGTCGGAGTACTGCGAGGCGCCGTCGCGAATGCGCTCGACGAGGTGATACTGGTTGTCGAACCGCGCGAATGGCGCCCAATGACGCAGCTCATCGATCAGGTTCGGAGCGCGCGTGGCGAAGGAACGAACCTCCGAGTAGAGCGGCGTCAACAGCGCAGCGAGGAAGATGATCATCACGATCAGCAGTCCGATCACGACGACGACGGCTGCCACACCGCGACGCCCACCGAGCCGGACCTCGAGCACGGTGACCAGAGGGTTGAGCGCCAGCGCGAGAAACGCCGAGATGAGAACCAGGACCCCGATCTCGCGGACCTGCCACAGCGTGTAGATGACCAGCAGGAACAGCGCCACCGTCACCATCAGGCGAACGAGCGTGCGCGTGGCGATGGTCAGCTCGACGCGACGTGGCGGCTCCGGCACCTGGTTCACGCCCCGAGTGTACCGCGCACCGGGGTAGGCTCCGCGGAGATGGCACAACGTTCCCTGATCGTGGTGACCGGCGGCTCGTCCGGCATTGGGCTCGCGCTCGCGCGCCGGCTCCGGCGGCCGGATGCCGATCTGCTGCTGGTCGCGCGTGGCGCCGACCGCCTGACCGAGGCCGGCCGCGCGCTCGGCTGCGAGACGCTGGTCGCGGATCTGACGCGCGATGAGGGCATCACCGCGTTGCAGGCGCACCTCGCCACGGTCGATCGCGTACCGGTGCTCGTGAACAACGCCGGCGGTCCGTTCCGGACCCCGCTCCTCGAGCACGACACCGACGAGGCGCGCGCCGCGATCGAGCTGCTGTATCTCGCGATGGTGCGCGTCACCGCTGCCGCCTGGCCCGCACTCGTGGCCGCTCAGGGGTCCGTGATCAACGTCGTGAGCGTGGCCGGCACGGTCTCGACGGGCTCAGCGCCGCATTACGCCGCGGCGAAGCACGCGGCGGTCGCGTGGTCGCGCGGACTGCACGTCGAGGCCGCGGGTGTCGGCGTGCACGTTCTCACCGCCAATCCCGGTCCTGTGGCGACGGCCGCCTTCCCGCACGACCGACTGCGCAATCACCGCTGGCTGCGGCATGGCGTGATCGATGACGACCGCTGCGCAGCGATGATCATCAAGGCGCTCAACCGTCGACGTGCCGAATCGTTCCAACCCGAATGGTGGCGCGTCGCCACCGTGGCTCAGGCCGTGGCGCCAGGCACCATGAGTCGCCTGGCACGTCGCAGTCGTGAGCGCTTCGGTTAGGCGCTTGGCAGGAAGCCGATGCGCTCGCGCACGGTCTCGACCTGCGGTACCGCGATCTCAAGCGCGCGCTCGGCGCCTCGCGCCAACAGGCGTTCTACCTCACCGGGATCGGATGCGAGCTCGGCGTGCCGCGCCTGGAGCGGGGCCAGGAGTTCGATCACGCTCGCCGCGACATCCTTCTTGAAGTCGCCGTAGCCCTTGCCCTGGTAGCGGGCCTCGAGGTCGGCGATCGAGACGCCCTCAACGGCCGACTGCAGCGACAGCAGGCCGCTGACGCCCGGCTTGGCCTCGAGGTCGTGCCGAATCTCGCCGTCGGAATCGGTGACGGCCGACATGATCTGCTTCTGCAGCCGCTTGGGATCCTCGAGCAGCGTCAGCGTGCCCAGCTCGGTCCCACCGGTCGTCGACATCTTCTTGGTCGGCTCCTGCAGGTCAACGATGCGCGCACCGACGGGCGGGATCGAAGCCTCGGGCACGACGAAGGTGTCGCCGTAGCGCCCGTTGAAACGGATGGCGATATCGCGCATCAACTCGAGGTGCTGGCGCTGATCCTCCCCAACTGGCACCCGGCCAGCGTTGTACAGGAGGACGTCGGCTGCCTGGAGCACCGGGTAGTCGAAGAGGCCAACCGATACCGACTCCTGGCCTCCCGACTTGTCCTTGAACTGCGTCATGCGTCGCAACTCGCCCATGGTCGCCGTGCAGTTGAGGTACCACGCGAGCTCCATGTGCTGGGGCACGTGGCCCTGGACGAACAGAATCGACTTCTCCGGATCAATGCCAGCGGCGAACAGCAGCGTGGCGAGCGAGAGCGTGGAGCGGCGCAACTGCTCCGGATCGACGGGCACCGTGATCGAATGCAAGTCCACGATGCAGTAGATGCACTCGTGCTCGTCCTGGCCGTCAACCCAGTGGCGGATAGCGCCGAGGTAGTTGCCGATGTGCTTGTCGCCGGTGGGCTGGATGCCGGAGAAGACGCGTGCCATGCGGGTACCGTACCCGCCCGGATCCGCGACGGGTGCAGGCGTCTGGTACGGTCGCGACGTGCCAGAACAGGGACGTGACCCGCTCGATCGCATGCGCGATCACCTCGAGGACCTCTCGCCGAACGACCAGCGCGTGGCCGATGTGGTGCTTCGCGACCCGACCGGCGTGGCCTTCATGTCCGCCGACGCGCTCGCCGCGACAGCGGGCGTATCCAAGGCTGCGGTCGTGCGCTTCGGTGCGCGCCTTGGGTATGGCGGCTTCACCGGCCTGCAGTCGGCGCTCCAAGAGGGCATTCGCGACCGTCTCGATGATGCGCCGAGCGCCACGGGCAGCGGTGGCACGCTCGTTGAGCGCTGGCTCGACGCGGTCGAACGCGATCTGCGCACGGTGGCAGCCAGCACGCCGCCCGAGACGCTCGATCGTGCGGCTGCGCTGCTGGAGTCGGGCGAGGGCTGGATCCATGTGTTCGGCCAGCGCGCAAGCGCAGCCGTGGCCGAGTACGCGTACTTCCTGATCAACCCGATGCTGCCGAACGTCGTGCGGGTTGAGGCGGGGGAGTCCGCGCTGGCCGATCGGCTGATCGGCATCGGGCCCGAGGATCGCCTGCTCGCGTTCACGTTCCGCCGCTACGCCAAGGTGACGACGGACGTGGCCGCCTTCTTCCAGGAGGCCGGCGCCCCCGTCGTACTCGTGACGGATTCCCCTGCCGCACCCTCCGCCAAGTACGCCACGGAGGTGCTGGTCTGCGCCGATGAGACGCCCGCGTCCTTCCCGACGGCGGTAACCGGCGTGTTTCTCGTCGAGCTGCTCGCCGCCACGCTGCTTGAGCGCAACCCCGACGGGATCGGGCGTCGCTTGGACGACGCCGAACGCGCCTGGGGCCGCTTTGGCACCTACGGCCCCGAGACCGTTGACCCCGACGTCACCTGACGTTCGGTCATCCCTCACACGACTCTCAGAAGCCTCTCATAGTCCGTCTGCACACTCTGGGTGTGTCCAGAACGAGCCGCAATCGGAAGGTGCTGCGCAGCGGCGCGATCGGGTTCGTCACCGGGCTCGCCACGCTGGGGGTCGTCGCCCACGGTTCGCCCGCCCACGCGCTGTTCAGCGGCACGACGAGTTCGGTCAAGGCGCTGGCCGGCACGAACGATGCGCCCCGCACCGCGCGGAAGCACCCCGCGCAGCAGCAGGATCCGTGGCTCGCTCCTCAGGATTCCCACGCACAGTCGCAGCAGGATCCGTACGCCCAGCCGCACTACCAGCAGCCGCAGCAGCAGCAGTACGTGCAGCCGGCGCCGTCGCAGCCGCCGCAGAGCCAAGCCAGCTAGCGCGCACGCGCAGATGAGAGCGGCCTCATGACGGGCTGTCACCATGTGGGCATGCGCATTCTGGTTGTCGAAGACGAGCCGCTGATCGCCTCCTTCATCGAGAAGGGTCTGACCGCGGAGGGCCACGCGATCGAGGTGGCCGGTGATGGCCCCGCGGCCGTCGGCACCTTCATCCATGCCCCCGCCGATCTCGTGATTCTCGACGTCATGCTGCCCGGCTTCGACGGCTTTGAGGTGCTCTCGCAGATCCGCCAGTACGACCCGCTCGTCCCCGTGATCCTGTTGACGGCCCGTGGCGACATCGAGGATCGCGTTCGCGGTCTCGACCTGGGCGCCACCGACTACGTCATCAAGCCCTTCGCGTTTGCAGAGCTCGCCGCTCGCGTCCGCTCGCACCTGCGTACCGTCGACCGCGCATCGGCGGCATCGCGGAGCGATGAGGTTGTGGTTGGCGACCTCCATCTCGACCTGCGTCGCCGCGAAGTCCTGCAGGACGGCGTCGGGATTCAACTCTCGGCGCGCGAGTTCGCGCTCCTCGAGTATCTGATGCGACACCCCGGGCAGGTGCTGTCGCGGCAGCAGATTCTCGACGGGGTTTGGGGCATTTCGCACGATCCGCGATCCAACGTCGTCGATGTCTACATCCGCTATCTCCGCACCAAGATCGGCGACGGCGACGCAGCCCGCATCGAGACGGTCCGCGGAATGGGGTACCGCCTGGTGGATCGATGAGGCGGCGACTGCCGATCCGGTGGCGCTTTGCCGCGACCAGTCTGCTGCTGACGCTGTTCGTCCTCGTGATCGTCGGCGCCGCCGTCCTCGTCTTGGAGCAGCGGTCGATTGATGCCGACCTGCGCTCCCAGGCCACGCTCGAAGCCCGCAGTCTTCTGGCCGTGGCGGCACGCGCCGAGGCGCCCGTGCCCGACACGACCACGACGACGAGCACGTCGGACCCAGAGGTCACCACGACGACACCAGTGCAGCCGACGGACACCGACGACATCGGCGTAACGGTTCCCGGTATCGACGAGGTCGAGCCACAGAGTCAGCCCGTGCGCACCGACCGCAGCGCCGTCACGACGCTCGACCCGAGCACTGAGGCCTACCTCGTGCGGCGCAGCGCGTCCGAGACCCTGCTCGCCGTCCGCGCGCCGCACGGCACCGCGCTCATCAACCAGGACAGCGCACGCGCGCTCGTGCCACTGCTCCGCCGCGCAACCGGCACCACGACGATCACGGTCGACGGTGATCCGTTCACGGCCGCGATCGAGCGCGATGCCACCGGCATCACGGCCGTGGCCGCGGTCCCGCAGGGCGCCACGGCCAACCGGATCGACGCCCTTGTGCGCGCCCTGCTGATTGCCGGGGGCATTGGCGTGCTCCTCACCGCCGTGCTCGCATGGCTGGCCGCCCGTAGCGCCTTGCGGCCGCTGTCGGTGATGACGCAGCGCGCCGAACTCGTCACGGCTGGGCGCCCTGAGGGACGGGTCGGCCCAATCGGTGGCACCGACGAGATCGCGCGTCTCACCGCTGCCATCGACGAGATGCTCGAGCGCCTGCAGACGGCCTTTGCCGCACAGCAGCGATTCGTGCAGGACGCCTCGCACGAGTTGCGCACTCCAATCACGATCGCGCGCGGCCACCTCGAGGTCCTCGACCCCCAGCGCGAGGAGCCAGCCGCGGTGCAGGCCGAGATCGATCTCGCCGTATCCGAGCTCGAGCGTATGGGCCGCTTGGTCGAGCGCCTCCTGCTTCTGGCGCGCGCGGGGGAGATCCCCGTGGATCGCATGCGACGCATCGACGCCGCCACGCTGGCCGACGAGGCCGTGGTGCGGGTGCGCGGCGACGCCGACCGCACCTGGCACGTGGAGCGCCCCGCCGGCGAGGCGGCCGTCTACGGCGATCACGACGCGCTCGTCGACGTACTCGTCAACCTGTTCGCCAACGCCATCCGCCACACGCAAGACGGGGGAACGGTGGACGTCAGCGTTGCCACGTCAGCCGACAGCGTGCACATCACCGTGGTTGATGACGGTGACGGCATTCCACTCGAACTACTGCCGCACCTGTTCGACCGCTTCACGCGAGCGGATGCCGCGCGATCGCGCGACGCTGGCGGGGCGGGCCTCGGGCTGGCGATCTGCCGCGCCTACGTGGAGGCACACGGCGGCACCATCGTCGCGCGCGCCACCCCCGGCCACGGCGCCACGTTCGAGATCACGCTGCCACGCGTCAGGTGAGAACACCCTCATCGACTCCTCATCAACCGCGCGGTCAGGCCCGCGACGATGGGGACATGAACAACAGCACCCCCAACACCAAGGCGATCCGCAGCGCCCTCGTGGGGCTCGCCACCGCCGCCCTCGTGATCAGCATCGCCGCCTACGGCAGCACGCTCACCGCGGCGCTCCGTGGCGATGGCTTGCAGGCCTCACAGGCAGCGCGCAGTGCGTTTGCCACGCCGGCCGTCAACGCTCCGACCGTCCTGAAGGCCCCGCGCGTCGCGCGTGCGCCCTCCACCCAGACTACGACCCAGATCACCTATCGCGTCGCGGAGCTGCGCTCCGACGATGGCATGTCCCAGGAGGACTGACCCATGCAGAGCTCCACCCTCACCCGTATCACCGTCGGCACGCTCGGCGTGCTGCTCACCGGCACGACCGCCTTCGCCGTCCATCAGGTCGATCAGGCCAACGCCTGGCAGAAGGAGGCCGCTGGCTGGCAGGCAACGGCACAGCAGACCAATCAGGCCACGTCGCAGCTGACCGTCCTGAACAAGAAGCTGGTCCGCAAGTACAACCGGCTGGCCAAGGCCGTCAGTGCACAGCCGGCCGCTCCGCTGACCGTCTCGGCCAGCGCTCCCGTGCAAACCGCGGCGCCCGTCCAGGCTGCACCGGCAGCAGCGCCGACCGCCAAGGCCAGCTGATGCCAACCGCCCCCGATACCCTGAATCCGATGGACAACACGACGCCCATGCTCGACTGGACGTTCCGGGCGATGGGCGCCGATTGGCGTATTCATCACGGCGGTGGCGTGAGTGGCGAGGATGCCCAGGCTGCGGCCGATGCGGTGGCAGCTGATGAGCGCCTGTGGTCGCGCTTTCAGGCGACGAGCGATGTGTCGCGCATCAGTCAGGGCGCAGGCACTGCCGTTGAGGTCGCCGCTGCCACCCTCGACATCGTGGAGGCCGCGCGCGACTGGTCCGAGCGTACCGGCGGCCTGTTCCAGCCCCTCCTCGCCGACGCGCTGCGAGCATGGGGGTATCGCGGCGCAGTGGGCGACGACGCCCCGCAGCAGGCTCCACACGTGCCCGCACCTGTCGGCGAGATCCTGATCTCGCGGCGCAGCGGCACGATTACGATCCCCGCCGGCACCTCGCTCGACCTCGGCGGCATCGGCAAGTCCTGGGCTGCCGTGCGCGCGGGCGAGCTCCTCGCCGACCGCTGCGACGACGAGCGCCTGATCATCGACGCCGGCGGCGATCTCGCGATCATCCGCGGGTCGCACCGCATTGAGACGGCGGTCGGTGCCGTGTTGGCGCACGAGGGAGAGGGCATCGCCACCTCCTCGAGCGAGCGTCGCCAGTGGCAGCTCGGCGATGGGACCGTCGCGCACCACCTGATCGATCCGCGCACCGGCGCGCCGAGTGCGCGCGGCACGGCAGTGGTTGTCGGCGAGGACCCCGTCGCCGCCGACGTCCTCGCCTCGTGCGTGGTCCTGGATCCCGCGTTCCTCGCCTCGCTCGACGTGCCCGCGGCGCGCATTGCGCTTGACGAGACCGTGACGACGACGGACGCGTGGGCCGAGGCACTCGCATGATTCTCTGGGAGATCGCGCGTGCCACGGGCCTAATCGCCGTCCTCGTCTACACGCTGACCGCAGCGTGGGGGACGCTGCTCGCAGGTCGTGGCGTGCAATCACCGAAGGGCGCGGTCGAACTCCATCAGGTCCTGCAGTCGTTCGGACTCCTCCTGATCATCAGCCACGTCGTCGCGCTCGTGCTCGACAAGTACGCGAAGGTCCCGTGGCTCAGCGTGATCGGTATCGACGCACGACCATCGATCATTCTGGGCGCCATCGCGCTGTGGCTCGCGCTCCTGCTGCCCCTCAGCTTCGCCTTGCGCAAGCGCAAGAAGGTGTCGTTCCGCTTCTGGCGCGGCCTGCATTACTTCGCTTACGTGTTCTGGGCCGCCGCGATGATCCACGGTCTCTGGCTTGGCACCGACACCGGCAATCCGGTCATCCTCGGGCTCTACGGCCTCGGCATCGCCCTGGTCGTCGGCGCAGCAGCCTGGCGCTTCACCGGTGGCGCGCCGCCGAAGAGCGCGAAGCGCACCGCCAGCGACGTCTGAGGGCGGCGGGCGATGAGAGGACTCTCATCGAAGCCTCATGCAACCCGCCAGAACGGCTCGGATGATGGGGTCATGAAGCTTTCCCGCACCCGCCTCATCATCAGCGGCGTCCTCGGCTTGTCGCTCGCCATCGTGGCGCTCACGATGGCCACGCTGCTCGACCATCAGGGCGATCCCGCCCTCGCTCAGTCGACCGATCTGCGCCAGCAGTTCGTGCCGCCGACCGGGGCGACGAACCCCGTCGACGCGCTCCGTACGCCGACGACGACGCCGCCTGCCCAAGAGGTGCAATTGGCTGCTCCCGCCCCGGCCACCTCAGCACCCGTGGCTCAGCCAGCCATCACCGCTAACGAGCCACCCGTGACCGTCGCCTCGCTCGACGCCGTCGCTGCCAACGAACACGGAGCCGGCGACGACGGAGCACGCGAGGCCTCTGGCGAGCGCGAAGAGGGCGATGACTGATGCGCCGCACGCGGTACTCCCTCGTCGTCATCAGCGGACTCGTGATCGCGTTGGCACTGGCCAGCACCATCTCGTTCAAGCTCTACGGCGAGGCTCGACGTTCCACGAATGCTGCCGCACAGTGGAGGTCCGAGGCACTCGGCTGGCAGTCGCTCGCGCAGCGTTCGGCCGCTCACGACGCAACGCTCACGAAGCAGAACCGCACCCTGGTTCGACGCTACAACCACCTCGTGTCGACCACCGAGGCACGTCAACAGCGAATGCTGCAGGCCGTCCAGCGTGCACAGAAGGCCGCGACGGCAAAGGAAGCCGCCGCCGCCGCGGCAACTGCGCAGGCTGCCGCCAACCAGCCGGTCGCTACATCCGCAAGCTCGGCCCAAGCCGCGCCGGCAGTGCAACCGGTACCGGCCCAAGCACCTGCTGCTGCCGCCAGCTGAACCGTCTCCGATACCGTTCCGGGAGCGCGGGTGTGGCGAAATGGTAGACGCGCCAGGTTTAGGTCCTGGTGGGGGAGACCCCGTGGAGGTTCAAGTCCTCTCACCCGCATCGGAATGCCCGCATCGCATGATCCCGTACGATGGCGATCCGCACTGGCCCCAGCCGTCGGAGAAAGAAGCGCATGGAAACCGCTGTAGAGACCCTCGAGGACAACAAGGTCAAGATCCGCGTCGAGGTCGACGCGCATGACGTCAATCATGCGTTCGAGCATGCGCTCAACGACCTTCGCAAGGACATGCGCATCCCCGGCTTCCGGCCGGGCAAGGCACCGATCGCCGTCATCCGTCAGCGGATCGGTGAGGAGGCCGTCGCCGAGGAGGCACTACGCACCCACATCGACAGCTGGTGGCGGCGGGCCTGCGCCGCAACCGCGGTCGAAGGTATCGACCGTCCTGAGATCGATTTCGACACCCCGCCGGTGCAGGGATCGCCGTTCGTGTTCACGGGCACCGTCGCGATCCCGCCGAAGGCCGAGCTCCCCAAGCAGCTCGAGCTCGCAGCCGTGCGCCCCACCGCCGATGTCTCCGACGAGGCGATCGACGAAGAGCTGGAGCGCATCCGCCTGGCGGGGGCCGAGTTCCAGCCGATCGACGCTGCCGTCGAGGCCGGGCACCAGGTGCTGGTCGACATGAGTGGCGCCGTGGACGGCCACCTCATCAAGGACGCCCAGGCTACCGACCTGATGGTCGAGGCCGGCTCCGGACGCCTGCTCGACGAACTGGACGAGGCCATCATCGGCATGAAGACCGGCGACGTGAAGGACGTCGGGATGACCCTGCCCGCCGACCAGAAGCCGAAGAAGCTCGCTGGCGCCGAGGCGGTCTTCACCGTCACCGTCAAGGAGGTTCGTGCCCGCGTACTGCCCGACCTCGATGACGACTTCGCGAAGAACATGGCGGGCTTCGACACGCTTGCCGAACTCCGTGACGACATTCGCACGGCCCGCTCCGAGACCGCCAAGAACGAGGCTGACGGTGCGTTCCGTCGCAACGTCCTTCAGGACCTCGGTGCGCAGGCCGAGGTCGAGATCCCGCCGTCCATGGTCGCCCGCCGCATCGATGACCGCATGCAGTCGATGGCGCGCTCCCTGCAGCAACAGGGCATCAGCCTCGAGCAGTACATGCAGATGATCGGCCGCGACATGAACTCGCTGTACATGGAGCTCATGCCCGAAGCCGGCCGCGAGGTCCGCGAAGAGCTCGCGCTCGACGCCTACATCGAGGCGAACGGCATCAAGGTCGACGACGCCACGCTGCGCGCGTTCATCGCGGAGCAGGCGGCGGAAGAGGCCGAGTCCGACGAGGTCATCGAGCGGATCATGAACGACGCCGCCATGCGCGAGGACGTGCGCCGCGACTTGACGCTGCGCGACGCACTCGATCATGCCGTCGCCGCCGCCAAGGAGATTTCGCCCGACGAGGCCGAGGCACGCGCCAACAAGCGCAAGCCGGCGACGGACGTCGCAGCGAAGGACGATGATGGGGAGGACGCGGACAACTAGTCCGCGTCGCCCGTGCAGGAAACACCGAACCACCACCGAAAGGTCCCAACGTGAGCCCTCTGGTCCCCATGGTCGTCGAGCAGACATCGCGCGGCGAGCGCGCCTTCGACATCTACAGCCGCCTCCTCAGCGAGCGGATCATCTTTCTCGGCACGCCCGTGGATGACCAGATCGCGAATCTGATCGTCGCGCAGCTGATCCATCTTGAGTCAGAGGACCCGGACAAGGACATCTCGCTGTACATCAACTCCCCGGGCGGCTCGGTCTACGCCGGCATGGCGATCTACGACACGATGCAGTTCATCAAGCCCGACGTGCAGACCATCTGCTGCGGCATCGCGATGTCGATGGGCGCGTTCCTGCTCGCCGGCGGCAAGAAGGGCAAGCGGATGGCGCTGCCGAACTCGAAGATCCTGATCCATCAGGTCTCCGCCGGATTCCAAGGCCAGGCCACCGACATCGAGATCCACGCTCGTGAGATCATCGACATGCGCCAGAACCTCGATCGTCTGCTTGCGCTCCACACCGGTCAGCCGGCGGAGAAGGTCAAGCAGGACACTGAGCGCGACAACTTCATGAGCGCTGAAGAGGCCAAGACGTACGGGATCATCGACCAGGTCATCGAACACCGCTGAGATGACGCCGTCGGACAACACCGGCGAGCAGCTTCTCTGCTCCTTCTGTGGCAAGACGCAGCGACAGGTGCGGAAGCTGATCGCCGGTCCCGGCGTCTACATCTGCGACGAGTGCATCGATCTCTGCAACGAGATCATCGAAGAGGAGCTCAAGGCTCCAACGTCGCTCGATACCCGCTCGCTGCCTGCGCCGCAGGAGATGTACACGTTCCTGAACGACTACGTGATCGGTCAGGACGAGGCCAAGCGCATGCTGTCGGTCGCCGTGTACAACCACTACAAGCGCGTGCGCATGGCCGCCGAGTCTGATGGCGACATCGAGCTCGGCAAGTCGAACATTCTCTTGCTCGGCCCGACCGGCTGCGGCAAGACGCTGCTCGCACAGACGATGGCGCGCATCCTCGACGTCCCGTTCGCGATCGCGGATGCCACGGCACTGACCGAGGCGGGCTACGTCGGTGAGGACGTCGAGAACATCCTGCTGAAGCTGATCCAGGCCGCGGACTTCGACATCAAGAAGGCCGAGACCGGAATCATCTACATCGACGAGATCGACAAGGTTGCCCGCAAGTCGGAGAACCCCTCGATCACGCGCGATGTCTCGGGTGAGGGCGTTCAGCAGGCGCTCCTGAAGATCCTCGAGGGAACCGTCGCGTCGGTGCCGCCACAGGGTGGCCGCAAGCATCCGCATCAGGAGTTCCTGTCGATCGACACGACAAACATCCTTTTCATCTGCGGTGGCGCATTCGCCGGCCTCGATCGCATCATCGAACGGCGCGTGGGCAAGAACGTCGTCGGCTTCGGCGCCGAGATGCGCGAGACCCGCGTCACCGAGCCCGCCGAGCTGCTGCAGGAGGTGCGCCCGGAGGATCTCGTCCAGTTTGGACTGATCCCCGAGTTCGTCGGCCGCATGCCGATCATCAGCACCGTCCATCAGCTCGGCCGCGAGCAGCTGGTGCAGGTCCTGGTCGAGCCGAAGAACGCCCTCACCAAGCAGTACCAGCGCTTCTTCCAATACGACAACGCCGAACTGGTCTTCCACGACGACGCCCTCTGGGCAATCGCCGACAAGGCCCTCGAGCGCGAAACCGGAGCGCGGGGACTGCGTTCGATCATCGAGAACGCGCTCACGGACGTCATGTTCGAGCTGCCCAGCCGCTCGGATATCGCCCGGTGCATCGTCACGGCAGACTCCATCGAGCGTGACGTCCGTCCGACGCTCGTCACGACCGGCGGTCACATGTCGACCGAGCTGCCGGCCGAAGAGTCCGCCTAGATCCTCATGTCGGGCACGGTCCGACTCAACCGGTATCTCGCGGCAGCGGGTCTCGGCACACGCCGCGAGGTCGAGGGTCTTCTCCGCACGGACCGCGTAACCGTGAACGGAGCCGCGTGCACCGATCCCGCCCTGCAGGTCGGCTCTGCCGACCGTGTGCTGCTCGATGGCCAACCGCTTGGTTCGGGCCCCACCGGAGTGGTGCTCCATCGACGTGCGAATCAGCCGATCCAGCTTGTGCACCCGGGGACCCTGCACCCCGTGCTCGGTCGCAGCGAGGTGGGTGCCGGGCTCGAACTGCTCTTGGCCGATGCGTCACTGGCACAGCGCCTCGCCAATCCGGCGTTTCCCCTGGCTGAGCGCATCACCTGCAGCGGCCTGCGTACGCGACTCGGCGACATCGAGCTAGGGGATCTGGAGCCGGGCGCGTGGCGTCCCGTGGCACCGCGTGAACTCGAGCGCCTGCGTCGTGGTGCCCGGCTCCCGCCGCGCGCCGGGTAGCCTTCGGTGCATGAGTGCCGACGTTTCCCGTACCCCTGAGCAGGTTCCCGTATGAAGCGCGGCGGCAAGGAACGCGGGCGTCGGATCGACGGACTGCTGCGCGAGGTGCTCGGCGAGCGCATCGCACGGCTCAACGACCCGCGCCTACGGGCGGTGACCGTTGTTGAGGTCCGTGCCTCGAAGGACACGGCCGTTGCCGATGTGTTCGTGCAACTGCACGGCAACGAGAAGGCCCAGGTCCGCGCGCTGGAGGGGCTCGAGGCAGCGCGCCCGGTGCTCCAAGGTGCCGTCAACGACGAGTTGTCGCTCCGCAATACGCCGGTCCTGCGGTTTATTCACGACGAGTCGATCGATCGTGCCAACCGCATCGAGCAGCTCCTGCGGGATAACCCGCCCGTGCTGCCGGAGGACGAGGCATGAGTCTCACGGCTGCAGCAGCAGCGCTACGCGACCACGAGCGCATCGTCGTGGTCTGCCACGAAGCACCAGACGGTGACGCGCTGGGCTCGCTGGTCGGCTGTGGCCGAGCACTTCGCCGGGCGGGGTGGGACGTGGTGCTGTGGGCACCCGGCGAGGCGCCGCTGCCCGCCGACTACGCCTGGCTTGGCTACGACGATCTCGTGCGCGAACCACCCGCTGACCTCCACGAACGTCTCCTGCTCGCGCTGGACTGCGGGACGGCCCTGCGACTCGGACGCGATGGCGAGGCCGCGGTGGCACGCGCCGCAACCAGCATCAACATCGACCACCACGCCGATAACACGCACTTCGCGGACATCAACGACGTCGATGCCACTGCAGCGTGCGCCACGGTGCTCTGCCTGCGTCTGCTCCGACTGCTCGAATTGCCGCTGGACCACGCCACTGCGGAGGCGCTGTACGTCGGGATCGTCACCGACACCGGCCGCTTCATGTTCTCGAACACCAACGCAGAAGCACATGCCGGCGCTGCCGACCTGATCGCGCTCGGCGTCGAGCCGGATGCGGTGTTCCGCCGCCTCTACGAGGGCAAACCCGCTGCACGCGTGCGCCTCCTGGCGCGAGCGCTCGCCACACTCGACCTCCGTGCCAACGGTCGCTTGGCGGTGGCCTGCATCAGCATCGACGACCTCGAGCGGAGCGGTGCGGAAGAGGCCGACTCGGAGGGTGTCATCGATCACCTGCGCGCCATTCAGGGCGTAGAGGTCGCCGCAGTCATCCGAGAACCGCGCGCCGGTGGTGGCCTGCTCAAGAAGGTGTCGCTGCGCAGCGCGCAGCCTGACGTCGACGTCGCACGCATTGCCCACGTTGGTGGGGGCGGCGGCCACGCGATGGCTGCCGGGTTCGCCATGGAGGGCGACTTCGCCCACGTCATCGAGCTGATCGAGACGGAGCTCACGCGTGCCTGAGGCGCCGACTGCTGGCCTGCTGCTCGTCGACAAGCCCGCGGGCATCAGCTCGTTCGGAGCGATCGCTCGACTACGCCGTGCGTACGGTCGCAAGCTTGGGCACACCGGGACGCTCGACCCGTTTGCCACCGGTCTCCTCGTCGTTCTGCACGGCCGCGCGACCCGGCTCGCGCCGTATCTCGGCGGTCTCGACAAGCGCTACGAGGCGACCGTCCAGTTTGGTGCTACGTCGACGACCGATGACCCTGAGGGACATATCAGCACCACGGGAGAGACGACGACGGAGGCCGCCGTCGCCGCCGCATTGCCGGCCTTCATCGGGGAAATCCAGCAGGTGCCGCCTGCAGCCAGCGCCGTGCACATCGACGGAGAGCGCGCCTACCGTCGATTCCGGCGGGGCGAGACGGTTACCGTCCCAGCACGACAGGTGACGGTTCACGGGATCAGACTGATGCACTTCGACGACACGACGCAGACCGCGCAGCTCGACGTCGCCTGCGGTACCGGCACCTACGTTCGCAGTATCGCGCGTGATCTCGGCGAGGTGCTCGGCACCGGCGCGTACCTCACGGCCCTGCGGCGCACAGAGGTCGGCGACTTCCGCGTGGACGACGCTGCGGCCCCGGACGCCATCGCCGAGTCGGTGCCCGGCACGGTCGCCTGGGCTGCACCACTCACCGCAATCCCGGCGTTGCCCCGTCGTGAGGTGACGGCGACCGAACGCACTGCCATCGGCCACGGTCAGCGCATCGCCAACGAGGAACTGAGCGGCGATGTCGCCCTGGTGATGGACGACGCATTGGTTGCCATCGGTGCCGCCGACGGCGCCGAGATCGCACCACGTCTCGTCTTGGAGCCCGCATGACGGAGCGTCAGGTCCGCACGTTGCACCAGGGCATCGACGAGGTGCCGCCCGGGCGCCGGTCCGTGGCCCTCGGCACGTTCGACGGTGTGCACCTCGGCCACCAGGCGGTGATCCGGACCGCCAAGGAGGTTGGCACCCGTCTGGGTGTCAGCACCATGGCCGCCACGTTCCATCCGCGCCCGGCCACGGTGATTCGTCCGGGTACGCCCTCGGCGTCACTGAGCGGCATCACGGAGCGCATCCGCATGCTGTACCAGTCGGGTGCGGACGAGGTCGTGATGATGCGCTTCACGCCCCAGCTGGCCGCGCTCAGCGCCGTCGAGTTCGTCGAAGAGGTGCTCGTCGGGAAGTTTGGTGCCGTGGCGATCACGGTCGGCGAGGACTTCCGCTTCGGGCACGACCGCCTCGGAGGCGTCGAGGCGATGCAGGCACTGTGCGAGCCGCTCGGCATTGAGGTAGCGGCCGTGCATCTCGTAGGAGACGACGGGGACAAGATCTCGTCGTCGCGGATCCGCGGACTGATCAGTGAAGGGGAGATGCAAGAGGCAGCGCAGCTCCTCGGGCGGTTGCCCTCGCTCGACGGCGTCGTCGGCCACGGCGACAAGCGTGGACGGGAGATCGGCTTCCCGACAGCCAACCTCAGTGTGGTTCCCGGGCAGCAGTTGCCGGCCGAGGGCGTCTACGCCGGTTGGGCCACGATCAACCCCGGCGAACAGCGCTTTGCCGCTGCCATCAGCGTCGGTCGCAACCCGCACTTCGGCGATGTCGACGATCTGCGGATCGAAGCGCATCTGCTGGACTACGACGGCGCGGAAATCTATGACCGGCCGC
The DNA here is from genome assembly GCA_037133755.1 of Thermoleophilia bacterium. Lineage (GTDB taxonomy): Bacteria > Actinomycetota > Thermoleophilia > Gaiellales > F1-60-MAGs149 > F1-60-MAGs149. The sequence goes on along the minus strand of JBAXNN010000009.1, from coordinate 52,635 downwards.
TGCGTCTGGATTTCCATTCGATGGTCCGCGGGCAGAGGGTCTACGACAGCTTGGAATCGTTGATCGCGCAGATCGCCGCAGATGTCGAGGTCGTTCGACAGCGCACGTCCAGCACCGCCTAGGCGGTAGGCTGAGAACCCATGCGTCGCCTGGCCCTTCTCGCACTGCTCGCGCTTCTCGTCCTGCCCTCGACGGCGGGTGCCATCACGTCGCGCGTCATTGGCGGGGCCACCGCGTCGATTGCGGACTGGCCGTCGACGGTCGCCCTGGAGACCACGTACGGCTCCCAGTTCTGCGGCGGCTCACTCGTCGCACCGCAGTGGGTGCTCACCGCTGGCCACTGCAAGATCTATCCCACGGGTCAGATTCGGGTGCTGACCGGCAGCGCGTCGCTCAAGAGCGGCGCCGGGCAGCTGCTTTCCGTGGAGCGGCAGGTGCGCCATCCGAACTACAAGCAGATCGTCCCGGGCGCTCCGCGCGATGACCTGATGCTGCTGCGCCTCGCAGCGCCCAGCGCGTCGCCGGTCATTCCGCTCGTCGACACGACCGAGCCGCCGGCGACCGGCACGCTGCTGCACGTGGCCGGCTGGGGTTCCACGACCTACAACGCTGCCAACGACTCGTTTGGCCTCGGTGCGAGCGAGTTGCGAGCCGTCGCCGTGCGCGTCAAGCCCGCACAGCAATGCGTCGATGCCTACGGCGCGAAGGCCTTCTTCCCGCAGGACATGGTCTGCGCCTCGCTGCCGCACCGTGACGCCTGCGCCGGCGACAGCGGCGGCCCGCTGATCAACCGTCCTGGTGCCGGCGCCGTGCTCGTCGGTGTCGTGTCCTGGGGCACGGGGTGCGCAATGGCGCGCTACCCCGGCGTGTACTCGCTGGTCGCGCACAACCGCTGCTGGGTGGAGTCGACGATCAATCCGCCCGACGCGCCCAGTGCCATTGCGGTGGCGCAGGGGGATGGGACGCTCACGATCGATTGGCAATGGGCGCGCCCGTGCGCCGACGCTCCCGTGCCGACGGCGTATCGCCTTCGCATCGCAGAGACCGGGCAGGTGATCGAGGTGTCGAGCGGCGATCGTCGGATCGTGCTGCCCGGCCTCGTGAACGGCACGCCCTACGCCGTCAGCGTGACGGCGATCAACGAGAACGGCGAAAGCGCACCCGCCGCCGTGGTCGGCGTGCCCGGCCCCAACTTCGTTGCCGCGCAGCGGACCCAGTGGACGGGGTACCAGACGGCTCGCATCACGTTCACCCTCGCACCACACGGCGCGCCCCTGCAGTGGCGCGCAGAGGCGGGGACGGGCCTGCGGTTCAACCCTCGCCCGTGGCAGACCGCGGCGCCCAGCGAGACTCCCCAGGTGCTCAGCGCAGACCTCACCGGCCTGCCCGTCGGCAAGGCCGTCGACGTGCGGATTGTTGCGACAGATGGGGTCACGACGACGAACGCCGAGCGGAGCCAGCTGCCGAAGCCCGCCAGGCCCGCACCGATCGGCACGGTGCAGCTACGAGGAGCGGTCGCGGTCGGACGCGCAGTGCGCTGCGACGTCGGGCGCTGGAGCGGCACACGCCCGTTCGCGGTGGCCTGGCAGTGGCTCCTCAACGGCCGGGCCATCCGCGGCGCCACCCAGCACGCCTTCACGCCAACGGCCGCGCAGTCCGGAGGCGAGCTGGCCTGCCGCGTGACGGTCAGCGGACCTGGCGGCCTGACGAAGCGCACCACGGCCGCGGCGTTCGTCGGCTAGTTCCGCGTCGGCTCGGGCTCGGGAACGCCGCGGCGTGCCACGCCGTCGGCAATCGCGGCGGCGGCGACCGCCTCAGCAACGCTTTCAACGACCTTGCGATTGAAGACGCTGGGGACGATGTACTCGGGCGTCAGCTCGTCGATGCCGATCGTGTCGGCGATGGCGTTGGCAGCCGCCAGCTTCATCCCAGGCGTGATGTTGCGGGCGCGAACGTCGAGCGCACCGCGGAAGATGCCAGGGAAGGCCAGCACGTTGTTGATCTGGTTGGGGTAGTCACTGCGACCCGTCGCCATCACCGCTGCGATGCCCTCAACCTCCTCCGGGACGATCTCCGGGTTCGGATTCGCCATCGCGAAGATGATCGGGTCGGCTGCCATCGTGCGCACCATGTCCACCGAGATCACGCCCGGCCGCGAAACGCCGATCACAACGTCGGCACCCCGCAGGGCCTCGGCGGGACCGCCGGTGATGCCGTCGGGGTTCGTGCGCTCGGCGAAGGCCTGCAATTCCGCGTTCATGCCGGGGCGATCGCGATGCACGATGCCGTCCACGTCGACGCCGACGAGGTGCGCGACCCCGCCCGCCTGGAGCATGTCGGTGACGGCCGTGCCGGCTGCTCCGGTGCCGATGATCGCGACACGGATGTCGGCGATATCCTTGCCCACGACGCGCAGCGCGTTCCGGAGCGCGGCCAGCACCGTGATCGCAGTCCCGTGCTGATCGTCATGGAACACCGGGATGTCGAGGGTCTCTTCCAGCCGGCGCTCGATCTCGAAACAGCGCGGCGCGGAGATGTCCTCGAGGTTGATGCCCCCGAAGCCGGGGGAGATCAACTCGACCGCGCGGATGATCTCCTCGGGATCCTTGGAGTCGAGACAGATGGGCCAGGCATCAACGCCAGCGAACTCCTTGAAGAGCATCGCCTTGCCCTCCATCACCGGCAGCGCAGCACCAGGCCCAATGTCGCCAAGACCGAGCACGGCCGTACCATCGGTCACCACGGCGATCGTGTTGCCCTTGCCGGTCAGGTTCCAGACGTTGTCGGGCTCGTCGGCGATCGAGCGCGAGACACGCGCGACGCCGGGCGTGTAGGCCATCGACAGATCGTCACGTGTCCGGATGGGAACTTTCGGCGTCATCTCGATCTTGCCGCCCTTGTGCATCAGGAACGTGCGGTCGGAGACGTTGATGACGCGGATGCCGTCGATCGTGGAGATCGCATCGACGACGCGCTCACCATGTTCCTCATTTGCGCAGAGCACGCTGATGTCGCGCACGACCGAGTCCTGGTCCACGCGCACGAGATCGATTGCGCCGAGGATCGCATCGGCTTCGCCGATCGCCGCAGCCACGCGGGCGAACTGACCGGGCTCATGCGGAATCAGCGCACGAATGGTGAGGCTGTACGACGCGGAATGGTGAGTCGCCACGTTGCTCAGGGTAGCGCGCATGGTGTGACGGCTAGGCTGCACGCATGGTGAAGAAGGCTTCCGAGCTCGATCTCAACGACGCGCCCGCGCGGGAGAGCCGTCTGTTCCTCGTTGACGGCAACTCGCTGGCCTACCGCGCCTTCTACGCGCTGCCTGAGGACTTCTCCACGAGCGATGGCTTTCCGACGGGCGCACTGTTCGGATTCGCCAGCATGTTGATGAAGCTGCTGCAGGACTACACGCCCTCCGGCGTAGTCGTCTGCTGGGACGAGAAGCCGACCGAGCGGCTCGAGCTGCACCCCGGCTACAAGGGCTCGCGTAAGCCGACGCCCGAGCTGCTCAAGGAGCAGCGGCCGTTCTTCCCCGAGCTGGTGGAGGCCTTCGGGTATCGCAACCTCAGCATCGTCGGGCGCGAGGCAGACGACGTGATCGGCACGTTGACGCGCATCGCCGACGAGCAGGCGATCGCGACCTGCATCGTCTCGACCGACCGCGACGCCTTCCAACTGGTCAGCGATCTCGTCTGCCTGATGATGAACCCACGCGGGATGACCGAGGTATTGGTCTACACCCCGGAACGCGTGGCCGAACGGCTCGGCGTGCCGCACACCGCGGTGCCCGACCTGATCGGCCTCAAGGGCGACACCTCCGACGACATCCCCGGCGTCCCCGGCATCGGCGAGAAGACCGCCGCCGAGCTGCTCGATGCGTACGGCACGCTCGAAGGGGTGTACGAGCACATCGATGAGATCAAGGGCCCGAAGCGCAAGCAGAACCTGATCGAGCACCGCGACGAGGCCTTCCGCTCCCGCGAACTCGGCACGATCGTGCGCGATATCCCCGAGCTCGCCGACTTCGATACCGGCTCCGTACTTGATGCGCCACCCGATCGATCGAGGCTGGCGGAGCTCTTCCGCAAGTGGGAGATGCATCAACTGCTGCGTCGCCTCGACGACCTCGAGGATCTCCTGCCCTCGTTGGCCGCAGTCAGCGCTGCGCCGGCCGGACCAGGGGAGACCGCGACGCGCGTCTCCGGCGCGGAGCTCCAGGCGAAGCTCGCCGACTGTCTCGAGGCCGGCATCGCCGTCGTGGATGGGATCCTCGCGGTGTCCACCGAGGGCGGGCACTGGCTCGCCGATCCAACGGATCCGGCCGTCGCCGCCGCCCTGGCGGAGCCGGCCCTGATCGGCCATGACGTGAAGGTCGCCCTGCGCAGCGTCGGGGCAGAACGCATTGCACCGGCGTTCGACACCGCGCTCGCGGCGTATCTGCTCGACCCCGGGCGCAACGGCTATCCCGTCGACGAGTTGCTACGCGAATACGCGCTGACCGTGGCGACCGAGGGAGAGGGGGCCGAGGCGTTGCACGAGGCGATCGCCGTGCGTCTCCTGCGTCAGCCACTCACCGACCGACTCGCCGAGCGTCGCCTGCTGCCGCTGCTCGCGGATCTCGAACTACCGCTCGTGCCCGTGTTGGCCGAGATGGAGCGGACCGGCATCGCCGTCGACATTCCCGTGCTCCAGGCGATTGCCCAGCGCTGTGCCACCGAGGTCGCCGAGTTGGAGACCGAGGCGCACCGGCTGGCGGGTGGACCATTCACGCTTGGCTCGCCCAAGCAGCTCGGCGACATCCTCTTCAATCGCCTCGACCTGCCCGTCCAAACGTCGGGCAAGACCGGTCCGTCGACCGATCGCACGGTCCTGGCGAAGCTGCGTCCGCTGCACCCGATCATTCCCGTGATCGAGCGTTGGCGCGAGCTGTCGAAGCTGCTGTCGACGTACCTGCGTGCGCTCCCCGAGGCAGCGGCCGCCGACGGACGCATCCACACGACGTTCTCGCAGCACACGGCCGCGACCGGCCGCCTGTCGTGCACGAATCCGAACCTGCAGGCAATTCCGGTGCGCACCCCGATCGGGCAGGAGATTCGCGCGGCATTCGTCGCGGCCCCGGGCACCCAGCTGATCTCGTGCGACTACTCCCAGGTCGAGCTGCGCATTCTCGCGGCGCTGTGTCAGGAGCCAGGTCTGGTTGACGCGTTCCGACGCGGCGATGACGTCCACCGTGCGACCGCGGCAGAGGTGCTGGGGAAGGCGCCAGAGGACATCACGAAGGAAGAGCGCGATCGCGCCAAGGCCGTCAACTTCGGCATCATCTACGGCATTAGCTCGTTCGGGCTGGCGGAGCAGCTGGAGATCTCGCGCGACGAGGCGCAGCAGTACATCGACACGTACCTCGGGCGCTATCCGGCCGTCCAGACGTTCATCACCCGCACAATCGAGGAGACGGCAGAGCGTGGTTACGCGTTGACGCTGCTTGGTCGCCAGCGCCCGATCCCCGAACTGCGCGCCAAGAACCGGCAGGTGCACCTGTTGGGCGAGCGCCTCGCGATCAATTCCCTGATCCAGGGCAGCGCCGCCGACATCATCAAGGTCGCCATGATCAGCTGTGATCGCCGCATTCGCGATGAGGGGCGTCAGGCCAACCTGGTCCTGCAGGTGCACGACGAATTGGTCTTCGAGGTCGCCGACAGCGATGTCGAGACCGTGCGAGCCCTGATCGTCGAGGAGATGGTCAACGCGCATCCGCTCGACCCACCGCTCGTCGCCGACGCCGGCGTCGGCGACACGTGGGCCGCTGCGAAGGAGTAGAGCCTGGGCTGAAGCCCAGGATTCCCTGCGTTGATACGCTCCGTCGCTGTATCAGGGTCATTCCGACCCGCAATGACAAGGACAGTCCTCTACCGATGAGCATGACCAAAGAAGAGATGATCGCCGCAGACCCGAGTGTCTGGATCGAGATCGACGGCGAGATGGTGCCGAACTACGACGCGACGATCACGGAGTTCTCCGAGGGCGACGTCGTCACCGGCAAGGTCGTGCGCATCGACAAGGACGAGGTCCTGATCGACATCGGCTACAAGAGCGAGGGGGTCATTCCCGTCGCCGAGCTGAGCATCCGCCGCTCCGTCGACCCCGGTGACGAGGTCGAAATGGGCGAAGAGGTCGATGCCCTGGTCATGCAGAAGGAAGACCAAGACGGTCGTCTGATCCTGTCGAAGAAGCGCGCCCGCTTTGAGAAGGCCTGGAAGCGCATCGAGGCTGCCGCCGAGTCCGGCGAGCCGGTCGACGGCACCGTGATCGAGGTCGTCAAGGGCGGCCTGATCATCGACCTTGGCGTCCGTGGCTTCCTGCCGGCGTCCCTGGTCGACATCCGTCGTGTGCAGGACCTCGAGGAGTTCCGCGGCCAGGAGCTGCGCTGCAAGGTCATCGAGCTCAACCGCTCGCGCAACAACGTCGTGCTGTCGCGTCGCGCGATGCTCGAGGAGGAGCGCCGCGAGGTGCGCCAGCGCATCCTCGACGATCTCGCTCCGGGCAAGACCGTCAAGGGTGTCGTCTCGAACATCGTTGACTTCGGTGCCTTTGTCGACCTCGACGGCATCGACGGTCTCATCCACATCTCCGAGCTGTCGTGGAGCCACGTCAATCATCCATCCGAGCTCCTCGAAATCGGCCAAGAGGTCGAGGTCAAGGTGCTCGACGTCGACCGCGACCGCCAGCGCATCTCGCTCGGTCTCAAGCAGACGCAGGCCGATCCGTGGCAGCGCGTGCTCGAGAGCTACCAGCAAGGCGACGTCGTGCACGGCCGTGCCACCAAGGTGGTCACGTTCGGCGCCTTCGTCGAAATCCTGCAGGGCGTCGAGGGCCTCGTCCACATCTCCGAGCTGGCCGAGCGCCACATCGAGAACCCGCGCGAGATCGTGTCGCAGAACGACCACGTGCTCGTCCGCATCATCGAGATCGATGCCGAGCGCCGTCGCCTGTCGTTGTCCATGAAGCAGGTGCTGCCGGGTGATCCGATCCTGCCGCCCATCAGCCTGATCCCTGGTGGCGATCCGTTCATCGATCCGAACGAGCCGATCGCCGAGCCGAGCGGCTCGCCGGATCTCGAGCTCGATCATGTCGAGGAGGGCGAGTACGACCTCGAAGGTCTGCTCCCGCCCGGCATGGCCGCGGAACTTGCCGCCGCCGTCGCCGCCGAGCAGGCCAACAAGGCTGCTGCCGCTGCCACGGCCGAGGGTGCGTCTGACGTCGCTGCCGAGGCCGAGGCCGAGGCCGAGGTCGTCGCCGAAGCCGAGGCCGAGGTTGTCGCCGAGGTCGAGGCGGAGGCCGCTGACGCCGACGCCACCGAGGCCTAGCCGGGTCCGATGGCCGGTCAGCCACTGCTGATCGGGGTCACTGGCGCGATCGGCGCGGGAAAATCGAGTGTGCTCCAGGCGTTTGCCCTACGTGGTTGCGCCTGCCTGAGCGCTGACGCCGTCGTGCACACGCTCTATCACCAGAGCCGTGTGCGCGACGCCGTCGTCGGGCGCTTTGGCGAACAGGTGCTCGATGCGCAAGGCGAGGTTGATCGCGTCACCGTCGCGCGCCTCGTCTTCGCCGACGAACCGGCGCTGCAGTGGCTCGAGGAGTATCTGCATCCGTTGGTCGACGAGCACATGCGCACCTGGTTGGCTGAGGCACAACTGCGCGAGCCGGCGCCGCCGCTCGTCGTCTACGAATCGCCCCTCCTGTTCGAAGCCGGTCTGGTGGATCGCTTTGACCGAACTCTCGTCGTCACGGCTGCCGAGGCTGTCCGGCACGGGCGGATCGCCACGCGCGGTGGGTTGGAGCGCCTCGCCGAGCGCGAATCGCGCCAATGGACGGTCGCACAACGTGCCGCCGCCGCAGATGATGTGATCGACAACAGCGGGACGCTAGAGGAGCTCCAGCACACCGCCGACGCGTACATCGAGCGATACGCTGGGGCGTGATGCGCCGTGCCCTCGGGTTCATCCTCCTTGCGCTACTCGCCTTGGGCGCCGCTGGCGTGTACGTCGTCAAGGCCGAGCCCGATTGGTACCTGCGGATGCGGTACCCGCTCCAGTACCGCTCGATCATCACCGCACACTCCGATAACTACGGCCTTGAGCCGTCGCTGCTCGCCGCCGTCATCTACACGGAGTCGAAGTTCGATCCGAACGCCAAGTCGGCGGCAGGCGCCATCGGACTGATGCAGCTGCTGCCCGCCACGGCACAGGGCATCGCCGACCACACAGGCGGCGGCAACTACACGGCGGCTGACCTCTACGACCCGGAGCTCAATATCCGCTACGGGGCCTACTACTTGGCGCGACTGCAGCACAAGTACCGCGACCACCCTCAGGCGCTCGATCTCGCGCTGGCCGCCTACAACGCGGGACAGGGCAACGTCGATCGCTGGGTGGAGGCGACGCCAGCAGGTGCGCCCGTGCGCATCCCGTTTCGCGAGACGCGCGACTACCTCGTGCGCGTGCACCGACTGCAGGCGACCTACCAGCGGGCCTACGGGTTACGCTGACACCGTGCTGCTGCAACCCCGCGAGATCGATCGACTCCTGCTGTTCCAAGCCGCCGAGCTGGCGCGTGCCCGCCGAGCCAGAGGCCTGCTCCTGAATGCACCGGAGGCGATCGCGATCATCGCGGATACCGCCTGCGAAGCAGCCCGAGACGGGGCGGCGCACGCCGAGGCGATCCGCGCGGCCATGGAGGCCCTCGGCCCTGACGACGTGTTGCCGGGTGTGCCTGCGCTGGTCGGACACATCGAGGTTGAGGCGCTCTTCACCGACGGCACACGCCTGCTCCTGATCGTCGAGCCGCTCGGCCGTGGCGCTGCCGACGGTCCCGGCTCGGTGCTACCGGCCGCCGTCGACGAGGAGACGATCCCTGGCCTCATCGACGTGACGGTCACGAGCACCGCAGTCGTCCCGATCGCGATCACCAGCCACTGGCACTTCTTCGAGGCCAACCGCCTGCTCGACTTCGACCGTGCCGCAGCGTGGGGGATGCGGCTCGCCATTCCGACCGGCAGCACGATCCGCTGGGCGCCGGGCGAAACCCATACCGTGCAGTTGCGTCCGTACGGTGGCAATCGCATCGCGTACGGCTTCTCCGGCCTCGTCAACGGGTCACTCGACGCACCCGGCGCTCGTGAGGCCGCGCTCGCCGTGGCTGCCGATCGCGGCTATCTGGGAGCAGACGCGTGAGCCTCGACCCTCAGGCCTACGCGCGCGTCTATGGCCCGACCGTCGGCGACCGCGTTCGCCTCGGCGACACGAGCCTTGTGATTCAGGTCGAGGCCGACGACCAGGAGCGCGGGAACGAAGTGCTCGGCGGCTTTGCGAAGACCGCGCGTGACGGACTGATGGCCCAGGCGACGATGGACGCCGTCGAGATCGCCGTAACCCAGGTTCTCGTGGTCGATCCCATCCTCGGCGTCCGCAAGACCGCGATCGGCATCACCGATGGGCGGATCGTCGCGGTTGGACGGGCCGGCAATCCGGACATCATGGACGGCGTCGACGTGGTCTTGGGGACCGATACGGCGATCGTGTCGGGGGAGGGGCTGATCGCCACCGCCGGCTCGATCGACACCCACGTGCACCTGCTCAGCCCACGCATCACCGACCAGGCCCTCGCGGCGGGGTTCACGACGCTGGTGATCCAGGACTACGGCCCGGTCTGGAACCTCGGCACGAATCCGGTGTGGGCCCTCCAGCACATTCACGCCGCCCTCGAGCAAACGCCGCTCAACACGCTGATGCTGGCGCGCGGCTCGTCGAGTCGTCCAGAGCCCCTCGAGCGCATGCTGGCTGCGGGAGCGGGGGGACTCAAGATCCACGAGGACGTGGGCGCCAACGCCACAGCGCTCGACATGGCGCTCCGCGTGGCGGACGCCCATGACGTGCAGGTCTGCATGCACACGGATGGCCTCAACGAGGGGTTGCTGGTCGAGGACACCCTGCGTGTCATCGATGGGCGCACCATTCACGCTTATCACATCGAAGGCACCGGCGGCGGCCACGCTCCGGACGTGATGCGTCTGGCCGGCGAGCCGAACATTCTGACCTCGTCCACGAACCCGACGTTTCCCTACGGCGTCAACACGGCGGCCGAACACGCCGCGATGGTCGAGCTCGTGCACGTGCTCCGTGAGGATCTGCCCGGCGACCACCAGCTCGCACTCGACCGTGTGCGCCCCGCCACGATGGCGGCGGAGGACGTGCTCCACGATCTCGGCCTGATCCATATGACCTCCAGCGACAGCCAGGGCATGGGGCGCATCGGCGAGACCCTTCGTCGCACGTTCCAGCTCGCGAGCGTGATGAAGGACGCCCGCGGAGGCGACGGGGCGAACGACAACGCACGGGTATTGCAGTACCTCGCGAAGACGACCATCAACCCGGCGATTGCGCACGGCATGGGCCACGAGATCGGATCCCTCGAGGTGGGCAAGCTCGCGGACATCGTCCTGTGGGAGCCGGGCTGGTTCGCCGTCAAGCCGTTTCTCGTGCTCAAGGCCGGGTTTCCCACGTGGGGCGCCGTCGGCGAGCCCAACGCCTCCACGGCGTTTTCGCAGCCCACCCAGGTCGCTGCGCAGATCGGCGGTATCGGCAATGCCCCCGCGCGCCTCTCCCTTGCGTTCACGAGCCAGGCCGCCCTGCAGGATGGTGGCGCCGAGGCGTTGCCCACGACCAAGCGGCGGGTTGCGGTGCATGGCACCCGCTCGCTCGGGGCGGCGGACATGGTTCGCAACTCCCGCATCGCCGAGGTGCGGGTCGATCCCACGAGCCATGCCGTCACCGTCGATGACCAAATCGTTCAGACTCCGCCCGTCCGAGATGTTCCACTCTCGGCGCTCTATCTCCTCGGCTGATGCCCACCGCACTCTGCGCACCCGACAAGCTCCGCGGCGCTCTCGACGCGCACGAGGCTGCCGCCGCCCTCGCGCAGGGCGCACGCGACGCGGGCTGGGAGGCCATCGAACATCCGCTCGCCGATGGGGGCGAGGGGACCTGTGACGCGATTGTCCGCGGCCGCAACGGGCACCGCGTCGAGGTCCGAACCCGCGACGCGATTGGTCGCCCCCGCAAGGCGGTGCTCGGCGTGTTGCCGGACGGCACCTGTGTGGTGGAGGGAGCCGAGGCGAACGGGTTGATGCACATTCCCCGCAACCGCCGCGACCCCATGCGCGCCACGAGCGCGGGCATCGCACCGCTGGTCCTCGCGGCGCTCGACCGCGGTGCCCCGCGCATCGTGATTGGCCTCGGGGGCTCGGCGACCACCGATGGTGGCCTCGGGCTTCTGATCGGACTGGGTCTACGGGCCTACGACGAGCAGGGCGAGATGCTGCGTGGTCGCGGCATGGATCTGCCCCGCGTGGCCTCGCTCGATCTGAGCGGGCTCGACCCGCGCATCGCCGGAACGGAACTGATCGTCGCCGTCGACGTCGAGAGCCCGCTGTCTGGCCCCCTCGGAGCTGCGTGCGTCTTCGGCCCGCAGAAGGGGGCGACGCCGGAGCAGGTGGCGATTCTCGACGGCGGCCTGGCCCGGCTCGAGCAGCTGTATGGCGATCGCGCGCGACGCCCTGGCGCCGGAGCTGCCGGCGGCCTCGGCGCTGCTTGCTTCCTCCTCGGAGCGGAGCCCATCCCCGGTGCCGAGCTCGTGATGCGCGAGACCGGGTTCCACGAGCGTCTCGCGCGCGCCGACATCGTGCTGACGGCAGAAGGTTCCGTTGATGCCCAGAGCGCGGCCGGCAAGACCGTGGCGCGAGTCGCGACCGCCAGTCGCAAGGCCGCAACGCCGTGCGTGATCTTCGGTGGTCGCGTCGACGACGACGTGCAGGCCCTGTACGACGCCGGGGCCTCCGCCGTACTCGGCATCGGGCGCGGCGCACGGCCGATCCGTCAGGCGTTGCGCGAAAGCGGCCCCGATCTCCGTGCAGCCGCTCGCGCAGTCTGCACGCTGCGCAGCTAGGCGGTTACTCCGCGGCGTCGGGCTCGACGACGGCGAGCGCGCGGCGAATGGGGCGGGGCAGGTTGAACGAGACATCCTCGTGCACCGTTTCGATCTCCTCAATCGAGGCGACGTCGTAACGGAGGTCGAACCAGGCGAGCACCCCGCGCACCAGACGCTCCGGTGCCGAGGCGCCGGATGTGATGCCGATCTTGGAGACCCCCTCGAGCCAGGCAACGTCGATCTCCGTCTCGTCCTCGATCAGGTGGCTGGCCGCACCGGACTCGCGGGCCACCTCGACGAGCCGACACGAGTTGGAGGAGTTGGCCGAGCCGATGACGAGCACGAGCTCGACTTCCTTGGCCAGCTCCTTGACCGCCGCCTGCCGGTTGGAGGTGGCGTAACAGATGTCTTCCTTCACCGGACTATGAATCCAGGGGTAGCGCTCCTTCAACGCAGCGATGATCCCACGCGTCTCGTCGACCGAGAGCGTCGTCTGCGTGAGGTACGCAAGCGGCTGATCCTCGCTGAAGTCGGGCAGCCCCGCAACGTCGGCTTCGGTCTCGACGAGCGTGATCGCGTCAGGCGCCTCGCCCATCGTGCCCACGACCTCTTCGTGGCCCTCGTGGCCGATCAGGAGCATCTTGTAGCCGCGCTGGTCGTAGCGCTTGGCCTCGCTGTGCACCTTGGTGACGAGCGGACACGTCGCGTCAATGACCTGCAGTTCGCGCGTCGCGGCGTCGGTATGCACCGTCGGAGCAACGCCATGCGCGGAGAACACCACGGTGGCGCCGGTGGGAATCTCCGTGACATCGTCAACGAAGATGGCGCCGCGCGTCTCGAGATCGCGCACCACGTGGATGTTGTGAACGATCTGCTTGCGCACGTAGACCGGTGCGCCCTGCAACTCCAGCGCGCGCTCGACGGTTTCGACCGCGCGATCCACGCCGGCGCAGTAGCCCCGCGGCGCGGCGAGATAAAGATGGAGTCCGGGCATAGCCATAGGATACTGATTGGCCTATCGCAGTCCGCCGGCCGATCAGCCGTACGATTGCGTGGTGCGCTCGACTCGTCTACCCGCTCAGCTCGCCGTCGTGCTCCTGGTGCTGCTGATCGCCACGCAACTGGTGTACCCGCAGGTGCCAGCGGATTGGACGATCCGCATGACGGCACTCACGGTGATCCTCTTTCTCGGCGCATCACTCGCCGCCGCATGGAACCGCTCGGGACCGCGATACGCGCTGTGCCTGGCCGGCTCGGCGTTCCTCGTCGGACTCCTCTCCGAGATCTCCGGCGTCCACACGGGCATCCCCTTCAGCACCTATGCCTATACCGACGCGCTCCAACCCCAGCTGGCCGGGGTGCCGATCGTCATCCCGCTGGCGTGGGCGATGATGGCGTACCCCGCCTGGCGGATCGGCGAGCTGATCGGCAATACGCCACTCACGCGCGCGCTCGTCGCGGCCGGCGCCCTCACCGCCTGGGATGTCGGCCTCGATCCCCAGATGGTCGGGCTCGGCATCTGGGTCTGGCCGAACGGCGGCCTGTACCACGGGATCCCGCTCGTCAACTTCCTGGGCTGGTTCGCCGTCGGCTTCGTGCTGTTCGGCTGGTGGGCGCTCGTGGAGCGCGATCGCACGCATCCGGGGGATGACGTCCTCAGCGACCTTCTCGGGCCCGCGCTGTTCATCTGGACCTGGATCGGCGAGACCGTCGCCCACGCCCTCTTCTTCGAAGGGTACGGCGTGGCACTGGCCAGCTTCCTCGCGATGGGCGTCTTCGCGGTCCCGGCGATCGTGCGTCTGCGCGTGGTGGAGCGCTGGCGATGACGCACGTTGTCGTCATCGGCGCGGGCGTCGGCGGACTTGGCGCTGCCGTGCGTCTGGTCGGTGCCGGCTGCCGCGTGACCGTGCTCGAGGCTGCCTCGACCATCGGCGGCAAGCTCAACATCGCGCACGCCGACGGCCACACGTTCGATACCGGTCCGTCCCTGATGACGATGCCGTTCACCCTCGCCGACACGCTGGCAGCCGCCGATGTGCGGCTCGAAGATGTCCTCGAGCTGCTGCCGGTCGAGCCGATCTGCCGTTACCGCTGGCACGACGGTTCGCAACTGGAGACCTGGAGCGACGACAACCGCACGGCAGCAGAGCTGGAGCGCTTCGAGCACGGAGCTGGGCAGGAGTGGCATGCGCTGCTCGAGCAGGGACAGCGCACGTGGGACATGTCGCTGCCGCTGTTTCTGTCTGAGCCCGTCGGGTCATTCCTCGACATTGCGCGACGAAGCGGCAAGCCGATCGACCCGCGCGACATTCAGGCGCACATCACCCTCTCGCAGATTGCGCAGAGGCGCTTCCGTGACCCCCGGCTTCAGCAGGTGGTCGAGCGCTACGCCACCTATGCCGGTGCCGACCCGGCGCGCGCACCGGGCACGCTCTCGGTGATACCGTACACGGAGACCGCGTTCGGCGCCTGGCACCCGCGGGGCGGTATGCACCGCATCGCGGAGGTCCTGCGGGACGTGATCGTGGAGCGCGGTGGAGAGGTACGCACCGGCACCCGGGTGGCGCGCGTGCTCGTCGAGGACGGCGCTGCCGTGGGCGTGGAACTGGCCGATGGCCAGCGGCTTGCCGCCGACGCAGTCGTGTCCAACGTCGACGCCGCGCACCTCTACGGAGAGCTCCTGGACGCACCCAAGCAGGCCCGCGCGGTTGCTGATGCCCCGCAGAGCGTCTCGGGCTTCGTTTTGATGCTCGCCATGCGCGGCCGCACACCCGGGCTGGCGCATCACAACATCTGGTTCCCGCGCGATTATCGCGCCGAGTTCGCCGACGTCTTCGATGATCCGCAGCCGCCACACGACCCGGCCATCTACCTGTGCAACCCGGCTGCCACCGATCCGTCGTGTGCGCCCGCGGGCGACGAATCGTGGTTCGTGCTCGTGAACGCACCCCGCAACGGCCCCGTCGACTGGGACGCGGCCGGGGAGCGCTACCAGGAGCACGTCCTCGATCGGCTCGACGCGCTCGGCCTGGAGGCCCGGAGCCGAGCGAAGGCGACCATCCGCCGCACACCCGCCGATCTCGAGCGACTCACGGGAGCGCCCGGTGGTGCCATCTATGGCACGGCGTCGATGGGGCCGCGTTCGGCGTTCCTGCGCCCGCGCAACGAGTCACCCGTGGCCCGGCGCCTGTACCTCGCGACCGGTAGCGCCCACCCTGGAGGCGGCGTGCCCCTCGTGCTCCTGTCCGGCAAGATCGCGGCCCAGCTCGCACTCCGCGACTGCGGCTGACCTCCCGCCACGTGCGAAACACTGCCGGGGTACGTTCTCCCGCTTCTCCCATGATTCGACTCGCCTCCTTCGCCGATCGCTTCCGCTGGCCTGTGGTGGCGGCGTGGATCGTCGTGATCGCGCTCAGCGCCTACGCCAGTACGGGCCTCAACGACCTGCTGTCGAATCGCTTCGACATTCCCAATACGGAGTCCACGGCCGTGCTCAACGTGCTGCAGAAGGACTTCGGGCAGCGTGGTGACTCGACCTTCGTCCTCGTCGTCCAGTCGCAAGACGGCCAGACCGCGACGCCGGCGTTGATCAAGCAGACGACGGCCGCCGCGCAGCGTGCCGCGGATGCCCTCGGATCGGCCAAGGTCGGTCTTGTTCAGACCAACGGCGATCTCGCGTACGCGTCGATCGGCACCACGCTGGAGCCGGGCAAGGCCCAGGTACGCGTGCCCGCCATGCGGTCTGCGATCGGCCAGATCCCGGGGGCCGATACGTACCTGTCGGGCCAGACGGCGATCAACCGCGATCTCCAGCCCATCGTCAACGAAGATCTTGTGCGCGGCGAGCTGATCGCAATCCCGATCGCGATCATCGTGCTGCTCTTCATCTTCGGAACGATCATCTCGACCTTCGTGCCGCTCGCCTTCGCCCTGGCCACGGTGCCCACAACGCTCGGCATCGTCTGGATCGCGGCCCACGAGATCAACATGGCGATCTACGTGACGAACCTCGTGACGCTGATCGGCATCGGCATCGCGATCGACTACTCACTGCTTGTCGTCTATCGCTTTCGCGAGGAGATGCTGGCCATCCAACGCCGCAAGCTCGGCGTGCCGGGCGATGCTCGCGGGGTGAAGCTGACACGTGCTGAGGTACGCGAGGCGCTTGATCCCACCATGGAGTACGCCGGACACGCAGTCGTGTTCTCCGGTCTCACCGTTGCGGTCGGCCTCGCCGGCCTGATCCTGCTGCCGCTCCCGTTCATCCGCTCGATGGGCGTGGGGGGCATGGTCATTCCGCTCATCTCCATCCTCGCCGCGGTCACGCTGCTGCCTGCGCTCCTCTCGATCGGCGGCGCCTGGCTCGGCCGCCTCCGCGTCGTGCCCGTGCGGGTCCTCGAGTCCCGCATGGACAGCTCGAGTGGCTTCTGGGTTCGCCTCTCGACGTCGATCATGCGTCGCCCATGGCCCTTCCTCGTCGTGGGCTCGGCGCTCCTGATCGCAGTGGCCGTGCCGACCTTCTGGATCTCCATGACGCCGGGTTCGAACAAGGGCCTGCCGGCCCAGAGCGAAGCCGTGCAGGGGATGCTGCGGCTCGAGCGCAGCGTGGGCGAAGGCACCCTCGCGCCGACGCAGATCATCGTCGACGCCGGCAAGCCTGACGGCATCTGGCAGCCCTCCGAGCTGGCCGCGATTGCTCGCCTCGCCGCCGAGCTCCGCGCCGATCCCGCCATGAGCACGGAGAAGAGCGCCGTGGCCGCCGTCTCGGACGTGCTGGCCAAGGGCGATACCCCAGCCGCGCGCAAGCAGGCGATCGCCGCCGGACTCGTCAACGCGACCGGGCAATACGCGCTCGTGCTCGCCGCCTCCCGCGATGCCTACGGCTCCGAGCAGGCGCAGGACCTCGCCCGGCGCATCCGCGAAACCGACGTCGCCAAGGCCGGCTTCCCCGCCGGCACGACGGTCCTCGTCGGTGGCGGTCCCGCCGCGGGGGTGGACTTCATCGACCAGATCTACGGTTCGTTCCCGTACCTGATCATCTTCGTGCTTGGCATTTCGTTCATCCTGCTGATGCGCGCGTTCCGTTCGGTGTTGCTGCCGCTGAAGGCCGTCATCCTCAACGTCCTCAGCGTGTCAGCCGCCTACGGCCTGCTGGTGATGGTGTTCCAGTTCGGCTGGGGCGAGTGGGCAGGGCTGCCGCAGACCGGTCAGATCGAGGCCTGGATCCCGATCTTCCTGTTCGCGATGCTCTTCGGACTGTCGATGGACTACGAGGTCTTCCTCGTGACGCGCATGCGCGAGTTGTACGACGGCGGACTCTCCAACGAGGAGGCCGTGGCGCAGGGCCTGCAGCGGACCGGCCGCATCGTCTCCGCCGCTGCCATCATCCTCGTCGCTGCGTTCGCCGGCTTCCTGCTCGGATCGTTGGCTGCGTTCCAGCAGTTCGGTCTCGGACTGGCGGCGGGCATCCTCATCGACGCCACGCTGATCCGCATGATCCTCGTCCCCGCGTACATGCGTATCGCCGGCGACGTCAACTGGTACCTCCCGAACTGGCTCGCGCGCATCCTGCGCGTCGAGCCATCGCCGATCCGCCGATTCTGACAAACCGCCAGAGCGCCGGTACTGTTCGGACACTGCACGGACCTGGGGAGGGGCTATGAGCACGGATCTCGATTACGTCATCGTCGGCGGTGGTACCGCTGGTTCGGTGATCGCGGCGCGCCTGACGGAGAACCCTGACATCAAGGTCGGTCTGATCGAGGCCGGACCCGACGATCGCGACTACGACGAGGTCCTCAAGCTCAAGCGCTGGCTCGAGTTGCTCGAAGGCGACCTGGACTACAAGTACACGACGCAGATCCAGCCCCGTGGCAACTCGCACATCGTGCACAGCCGCGCCAAGGTGCTCGGCGGGTGCTCGTCGCACAACACCATGATCTGGTTCAAGCCGCTCCCGGGTGACTGGGATGACTGGGCCAACCAGGGCGCCGCCGGCTGGGAGGGCGCCAACATGGAGCAGTACTACGCCAAGCTCCCGAACAAGCACCAGATCGTGCCCGAACAGGATCGCGATCCGATTCTCCCCGATTGGATCGAGTCCGCCGTGGCGGCAACCGGCGTGCAGCGTCAGCCCGACTGGAACGCAGAGCCGTTCGGTGACGGCGCCGGGTTCCTGGACGTGGCCTACGACCCCGACACCGGCATCCGCTCGTCCGCCAGCGTCTCGTACTTGCACCCGATCATGGACACGCGCGAGAACCTGCACGTGATCTGCAACA
Source organism: Thermoleophilia bacterium (assembly GCA_037133755.1). GTDB lineage: Bacteria > Actinomycetota > Thermoleophilia > Gaiellales > F1-60-MAGs149 > F1-60-MAGs149. Next base: position 34,369 of record JBAXNN010000009.1, on the reverse strand, counting down.
CGCGCGCCCTGCGCATCAACCTGACCGGCGATCGCGCCACCAGCGTCGACTGCGTGAACGAACTGACCGGCGAGCGCATCACCTACGCGGCGAACAGGGAGATCATCCTCTGCGCCGGCGCGATCGACTCGCCGCGCCTCCTGCTCCTGTCGGGCATCGGCCCTGCCGACGAGCTGCGTGAGCTCGACATCGACGTCCAGCACGATCTGCCCAGCGTCGGCGGCGAGATTCTGGACCATCCCGAGTCGATCATCATGTGGGAGCTCAAGAAGCCGCTCGGCCCCCAGACCGCTATGGGCGCGGATTGCGCGCTGTTCGTCAACCGCCTCAAGCAGGACGATCGACCGGACCTGATGTACCACACGTATCAGCTCCCGTTCACGTTCAACACGGAGCGCTTGGGCTATCCCGTGCCGGAGAACGTGATCTGCATGACGCCGAATATCCCCCGCACGAAGTCGCGCGGCCGTCTGTGGCTGCTGTCGAAGAATCCCGACATCAAGCCCGCCATTGACTTCGGGTACTTCACCGATCCCGAGGGCTACGACGAGCAGACGATCGTCGATGGGCTAGAGATCGCGCGGGAGGTCGCCGCAACTGGTCCATTCAAGGACTGGATCAAGCGCGAAGTCGCCCCGGGCCCGAAGATCACCTCCCGCGAGGATCTCTCGACGTACGGTCGCGCTGCGCACCACACGGTGTACCACCCGCTCGGCGGCTGCAAGATCGGCGCAGTCGACGACCCGACGACCGTCGTCGGGCCCGACCTGAAGGTCAAGGGCGTCGAGGGACTGCGTGTGGCCGACGGTGCGATCTTCCCGGCGCTGACCACGGTCAATCCGGTGGTGGGCATCCACATGATCGGCGAGAAGTGCGCCGAGCTGATCCTGACCGGGCAGTAGCGATTAGGTGGCGGCGGCGCGAGCCCGGCTCACCTGAGCCGCGGTCACCGCTGCCAGCACGATCGCACCACCGATCACCTGCTCGGTGGTGAGCACCTGGTCGAGCGCCACCCAGGCGACCGCACCCGCGAGAATCGGTTCGAGCATGGCCGTCACCGACGCACCATCCGCGCCGATCCGGTGCACGCCAGCCAGCATCAAGGCGAAGGGAACCACGGTCCCCAGCACGACGACGTACGTGCAGTAGAGCCAGGCGGGGGCGTCGAGCGGGGCGGAGGAGGCCGTCTCGGCCAGCGCGGACCACGGAAACGACCACCAGGGCATGACGATCGAGAGCACGACCGCTCCGAACGCCAGACCGATGCCCAGCACCGCGGGGGCGGAGCGCCGACGCGTGAGGCTCTCGGCGTGCAGGACGTAGTACGCGTAGGCGATGCCCGCGGCCACGCTCCACAGCAGCCCCACGGTGGACAGACCGGCCAGCTGTCCACCGCCGATGCCGAGGACGAGCGCGAGCCCGGCCAGCGCGACGGGAATCGCCAGCCAGGCGACCAGCGGCAGCTGCCGGCCCCACACGAAGCGCACCCACAGCGCGACCACGAGCGGGGCGGAGTACTCGATGATCAAGGCGATCCCGATCGGCACGCGGTCAATCGCCTCGAAGTACGTCCACTGGACGCAGACCAGCCCGATCGCTCCGAAGGCGATGTACGGCAGCACCTCGCGACGCTGCAGTCGCAGGGCGCCTCGATCCCGCCAGAGCAGCCAGAGGATGAGGAGGACCGCCGACGCAGTGATACGGATCTCCGCGAGCCGCGCCGGCTGGACGCCGGCGTCCATCACGACGCGCGACACCGTGCCGTTGAGCCCCCACAGGGTGACCGCGCCGACGACCATCAGCGTGCCGGTGAGCATTCGCGAGGCGCGCATCGCCGGTAGCCTACGTGCAGTGCTCGCCGACTCCGCCATCCTGCCGCTCGTCACTGCCCTGGTGGCTGGCGCCTTGGCGGCTCGTATGGCGGGCAGTGCGACGCGGGCCTTCGCGCCGTCGAAGCCGCTCTGGGCCCTCGGCCTGCTGCTGTTCGCCGCCGCGAGCGCGGCCGCCGCGTACGGGACGGCCGACGGGTGGGGGAGCATCTCGTTTCGCATCTACTACCTGACCGGCGCGTGCCTGTGCGTCGCCGTCCTCGGAGCCGGCAGCGCCTTCCTCGCGCTGCCGCGCACGTTGGCGTTGATCATCTTCGGCATGACCGTGAGCGCGGTCATCGGCGCGACGGTCACGGTGCTCATCGCCCCCGTCGACGCCAGCGCCTTTGACGCCCTGACGGGGCTCACCGCACCCCCGAACAGCGCGATCAGCGGTCATGCAGCGATCTGGGCCATCGCGATGAACAGCGTCGGCACCTTGCTGCTGATCAGCGGCGCGCTGGTCTCGCTGATCCGGCGTGTGCGCGTCGGACCGAACGCCACGATTCTCGCCGGCGTGATCGTCATCGCGCTCGCCGGTACGCTGACGCGCTTCGGCGGGCAGGAGACGCTCTACCTCAGCCAGATGATCGGGCTGCTCGTGCTGGGTGCGGGCATGGAGTGGGCCAACCGCCTGGGCTATCGCGGCAAGAGCATCCCGCCGATCGCCGCTGCCTAGATCAGCGCGCCCAGCGCTGATCGCGCGGCCACGAGACACGTTGGCAGAAGGTGCTGCCGCCCTCGATGAAGGGCATGAAGGCCTTGCGGAAGTCCTCGCTGAGCCCAACCTCCTCGGCCGCTGCGTGCATGTGCGCCGCCCAGGCCGCGCGCTGCTCGCCGGTGATCTTCAGACCGTGGTGGGCGCCGCGCATGACGTCGAAGCCGCCGCGCTGCTCGGTATGCAGCTTAGGGCCGCCCATGAGTTCGGCCAGCCAGAGCGTCAGGCGCTCGGCATGGGGTTCTGCCGGATCGCGGAAGAGCGGCAGGAGCAACGGATCGGCGAAGACGCGCTCATAGAACCGCGTCGTCAACCGCTCAAGCGCAGGGAGGCCTCCGGCCAATGCATAGAGGCTCCGATCCGCAGAATCGGGACGGTCAGATTCGAACTGACGACCCCGCGCTCCCAAAGCGCGTGCGCTACCAGGCTGCGCCACGTCCCGCTGCGGATCGGTACCGCCCGTGGAGTCTACGCTCCCGGGACGGCCCGAAGGCCCTGAATCTCGCGGATGGCGGCGAGCTCACGCAGTGCCTCCACCTCGATCTGACGGATGCGCTCGCGCGTGAGACCGAACTCGCGGCCGATCTCGTCCAGCGTACGCGGGTCGAGACCATCAAGGCCGTAGCGCAGCTCGAGCACGCGACGATGACGCTCCGGCAGGGCGTTGAGCCCCTCCTGCAGCGCCTCGTGGCGCAACTGGTCGGAGACGGCGTCCATCGGATCGATGGCCTCGCTGTCGGCCAGGAAGTCGGAGAAGCTCGACTCGCCCTCGTCGCCCACGGGCTCCTCGAGGGAGATGGGGGAGCGGGCGGCCTTGCGCACGTCGAGCACCTGGTACAGCGGAAGCTTGGCCTCTTCGGCGATCTCCTCGTTCGAGGGCTCGCGACCGAGGCGCAGCATCAGCGTGCGCTCTGCGCGGTTGATCTTCTGGAGGCGCTCCACGACGTGGACGGGGAGGCGGATCGTGCGGCTCTTATCGGCAAGCGCACGGGCCACGGCCTGACGGATCCACCAGGTGGCGTACGTCGAGAACTTGAGGTCGCGGCGCCAGTCGAACTTCTCGACGGCTCGGATCAGGCCGAGAATGCCCTCCTGGATCAGATCCAGGAAGCCGAGGCCCTGACCGCGGTAGTTCTTCGCGATCGACACGACGAGGCGCAGGTTCGACTCGACCATCTGCTGCTTGGCCTGCATGTCGCCCTTCTCGACGCGCTTGGCGAGACGGATCTCGTCGGCCTTCGTCAGCAGGGGATAGCGGCCGACCTCATGGAGGAACAGCTGGAGGGAGTCGGTGGTGCCCTCATACGCGAGACGGCGCTCGAGCGCAGTGGGCTCAGCCGGGCGGTCGTTGTCCTCGATGATCTCGATGCCCTCGGCCTCGATCATGCCCTTCACGGCATCCATCGCCTCCGGCTCGAGCTCGTGCTCGGCAAGGGCCTCGACGATCTCGCCGAAGGCCAACGTGCCCCGCTCATTTCCGACCTCGATCAGGCGCTGGTACTCGGGAAGCTCCTGGACCTCTTGCGGCTGCTCGACGATCATGCGGTTCCCTTTCGGCTGGTTCGGCGCGACGCGCCGGTAGACTCCTGCAAGCGCACTGGCGCTCCAGACCTAACGTACGACGGAGACACCCTATTCCCCTGCAGGCCACATCGCTCTCGCTCGGACCCTACGGGACTAACTGCTACATCGTTCACCCCGACAAGTCGGCCGACTGCGTGGTGATCGATCCCGGTGAAGAGCCGGAACGCGTCATCGACGCGCTCGCAGAGCTCGGGCTGCGATGCGTTGCGGTCTTGGTGACCCACGGGCATCTCGATCACATCGGCGCGGTCGGCGCCGTCGCCGGGGAGGCGACGAGCCCAGTCTATACCAGTGCTGGAGATCGAGACGTGGTTGCCCACATCAACGACCACCTGTGGCCCGGCTTCGGTCCGTACGTCGAACACGAGCCGGAAGGGACGCTCGAACCGGGGACGCAGTTGACGCTGGCGGGCATGACGATCGATGTCTTCGCCACCCCCGGGCACTATCCGCATGCCGTGTCCCTCCTGCTGACGGGTCCCGATGGGTCGCAGCTCCTGGCCGCGGGCGATGTCCTATTCGCGGGGTCGGTCGGCCGCACCGATCTCGACGGCGGCGATTGGGATGTTCTGGAAGCCTCGATCGCGCTGCTGATGCGCGAGGTCGAGCTCGACACGCACGTCCTGCCCGGCCACGGGCCCGTCACCACCCTCCGCCATGAGCTGGCGACGAATCCCTTCCTGGGAGGCCTCCGCCCATGAGCGACGACTTCATCCCGCCCCGTGGCACCCTCGACTGGCTGCCCGCCCGCCAGGCCGCACGCCACGTCATGCTCGATCGCTTCCGTGCGATCTGCGAGGGCTCGGGGTACGCCGAGGTCGCCACGCCCGTCTTCGAGGAGAAGTCGCTGTTCTCGCGCACGGCTGGCGAGAGCTCGGAGGTCGTCGGCAAGGAGATGTACCTCTTCGAGGACCAGGGTGAGCGCGTGCTTGCCCTGCGCCCCGAGTTCACGGCGTCACTGATGCGCCTCTACCTCGGCAACGGCATGTCGCGTGAGGCGCAGCCTGTGCGCATCTGGTGCGCTGGCTCGTGTTATCGCTACGCCGCCGTCCAGCGTGGGCGGTACCGCGAGTTCACCCAGGTGGACGCCGAGGCGATCGGCAGCGACGACCCCGCCGTCGATGCCGAACTCATCGCGCTGCAGCTGCGCTGGTACGACGCGCTCGGCCTTGAGGGCGTCGAACTCCGCATCAACACGATTGGCGACCGCGGCGATCGCGAGCCGTACCTCGCGGTGCTGCGCGACTACCTCGATGCGCACATCGACGAGGTCGATGTCGAGATCCGTCGCCAGCGGGACCTCAATCCGCTGCGCGCCTTCGACACGAAGGACCCCGCCTCACAGAAGGTGATGGCCGACGCGCCCAAGATCGCAGATCACGTGAGCGAGGCCGCCAAGGAGCACTTCGCCGCGGTGCGCGCGTTTCTCGACGCCCGCGGCATCGCCTACACGGTTGATCCCACGCTCGTCCGCGGCCTCGATTACTACAGCCGCACGACCTGGGAGGTCGCCTGGCCCGAGCTCGGCGCCCAGTCGGGCATCGGCGGTGGCGGTCGGTACGACGGGCTCGCGGAGTCGATCGGCGGGCCGGCGACGGCGGGCGTCGGCTTCGCCTCCGGCGTCGAGCGCGTCCTGCTCGCGCTTGAGGATCAGGGGCGGCTCCCGGTGCCCGAGGCCACGGTCGACGCGTTCTTCGCCATCTTCGCGGACGACGCACGCCCCGAGCTCCACGCGCTCCTCGACCGCGCGCGCGACGCGGGTGTGCGCTGCGAGGCCGATCTCGCCGGACGCGCCGTCAAGGGCCAGATGAAGCAGGCCGACCGCATCGGTGCCGCACGAACCGTCGTCTGCGGCGACGATGAGTGGGCGCGCCGGGTGTGTCTCGTGCGCGACATGGCCAGCGGCGAGCAGGTGGAAGTCCCGCTCGACGACCTGGTCCAGCATCTCGTGAACGCGAAGGGGTAGGACGTGACGTACAGGACCAGGCATTGCGGCGAATTTGACGCCTCCCAGCTCGGCGACGAGGTGCATGCCTCCGGCTGGACCGCGCGACTGCGCGACCATGGCGGTCTGGTCTTCATCGATCTGCGCGATCGCAGTGGCGTGGTGCAGCTCGTGATCGACCCCGAGCACGCGCCGAAGGCGATCGAGGTCGCCCAGTCGATTCGCGTCGAGAGCGTCATCCACGCGCGCGGCAAGGTCGTGGCGCGCGGCGAGGGCACCATCAATCCGAACCTCCCGACCGGGGCCATCGAGATTCTCGTCGACGAGCTCGACGAGCTGGCCCCGAGCGATCCGCTCCCGTTCCAGCTCGACGACGAGAACGTCGACGAGGCACTGCGCATCCGCCATCGCGCGCTCGATCTGCGCCGCGATGAGATGCAGAAGAACCTCAAGATCCGCTCGCAGGTGACGCGCATCATCCGCGACCACCTCGAGGCGCGGGGCTTCCTCGAGCTAGAGACGCCGATCCTGACCAAGTCGACACCGGAGGGTGCGCGCGACTTCGTGGTGCCGGCCCGCCTGCACCCCGGCAGCGTCTACGCCCTGCCGCAGTCGCCGCAGCTGTTCAAGCAGCTCTACATGATGGCCGGGCTCGAACGCTACTACCAGATTGCTCGCTGCTTCCGCGATGAGGCCCAGCGCGCCGATCGCCAGCTCGAGTTCACACAGCTCGACCTCGAGATGTCGTTCGTCGAGCGCGACGAGATTCTGGACCTCGCCGAGGATCTGTACTGCCGCATCTGGAAGGAGGTCCTCGACATCGACCTGCCGCGGCCCTTCCCGAAGATGCCGCACAGCGAGGCGATCCTGCGCTTCGGCAGCGACAAGCCCGACCTTCGGTATGGACTCGAGATCAGCGATATCTCCGACCTCGTCCGCGACTCCGGGTTCAGCGTCTTCAAGGCTGCGGTCGAGGCTGGCGGTTGCGTCCGCGCGCTGGCCTGCCCCGGTGGTGCCAGCCTGAGCCGCAAGGACCTTGACGAGCTGGCCGAGTTCGCCAAGGAGTGGGGCGGCAAGGGGCTTGCCTATCTGCTGCTGGAGGAGTCGGGCGAGGTGCGCTCGCCGATCGCCAAGTTCCTCTCCGAGGAGGAGCTCGCCGGTATCCAAGCCGCCACCGGCGCCAACCCGGGCGACGCGATCTTCCTTGCCGCCGATACCGAGACCGTCGTCGTGCGCGTACTCGGTGCATTGCGCCCGCACCTGGCCGAACGCTTCGAACTGGCCGACCCGAACGCGTGGGCAATGCTGTTTGTCGTCGACTTCCCGCTGTTCGGCTACAACGAGGACGAACAGCGCTGGGTTGCCGAGCACCACATGTTCACGGCGCCGCGCGCCGAGGACGAGGACCGCATCGAATCCGACCCCGGCTCGGTGCTCTCCGAGGCCTACGACATGGTGATCAACGGCAGCGAGATCGCCTCGGGCTCCATCCGAATCAACCGCCCCGAGCTCCAGGAGCGCGTCTTCCGCACCGTCGGCTTCTCCGCTGAGGAGGCCGAGGAGCGCTTCGGCTTCCTGCTGCGCGCGCTTCACTACGGCGCACCGCCGCACGGTGGCATCGCTCCGGGCATCGACCGCACGGTCATGCTGCTGGCCGGCACCGACTCGATTCGTGACGTGATCGCCTTCCCGAAGATCGCGGGCGGCTTCGATCCGCTGACCGACGCGCCGTCGCCGGCCGCCGACGACCAGTGGAGAGACCTCGGCCTGCCGATCCCGCCGAAGCCCAAGCCCAAGGACGCGGAGGAGCAGGCATGAGTCGCCCCGATGGACGCGGGTTCGACGAGCCCCGTTCGATCCAGATCACGCCCGGCTTTCTCCAGTCGGCACCGTCGGCGCTGATTGAGATCGGGCAGACGCGCGTGCTCTGCACCGCGATCATCGAGGAGAGCGTGCCCCCGTGGATGCGCGGCCAGGGCCGCGGTTGGCTGACCGCCGAGTACGGGATGCTGCCGGCCTCGACCGGGCAGCGCAAGCAGCGCGACGCGACGAAGGGCAAGCTCGACGGGCGCACCGTCGAGATCCAGCGTCTGATCGGCCGCTCGCTGCGCGCCGTCGTCGATCTCGAGCAGCTCGGCGAGAACACCCTGTGGGTCGACTGCGACGTGCTGGAGGCCGACGGCGGCACCCGCTGCGCCTCGATCACCGGCGCCTACGTGGCCGCGCACATCGCGCTGGCCAGGATCGGTCGCACCTCGGCGCTGCGGGATTCGATCGCCGCCATCAGCGTCGGCATCGTCGACGGCAACGCGGTGCTCGACCTGCCGTACGTCGAGGATTCCCGCGCCGACGTGGACATGAACGTCGTGATGACCGGCTCCGATGGCCTCGTCGAGGTCCAGGGCACGGCGGAGGGCACGCCCTTCCCGCGGGCCGACCTCAACAGCCTGCTCGATCTCGCCGGCATCGGCATGACCGCCCTGCGCGCAGCGCAGCAGGCCGCTATCGACGCCGCGTGATCGAGCGGATTCTCCTCGCCACGGGCAACGCCGGCAAGGCAGCGGAGCTCGCCCGCCTGATGGGCTGCCCCGTCGAGCCGATCGCGGGCTGGGACCCGCCGGTCGAGGACGGCGACACCTTCCTCGCCAATGCGCGCATCAAGGCGCTCGCCGGCGCCGCGCAGGCCGGGGGCGAATGGGTCGTGGCGGATGACTCGGGCATCGAGGTTGATGCCCTGGACGGCGCCCCTGGTGTGCTCAGCGCTCGCTACGGCGGCGACGGTCTCGACGATGCCAGCCGGACCGCCGCCCTGCTCCAAGCGGTCGCGTCTGCGGACGATCGCACGGCCCGCTTCCGTTGCGTGCTCGTCGCGATCGGCCCTGAGGGACAGGAGCTGAGCGCCGACGGTACCCTCGAGGGCTCTCTGGCGTTGGAGCCGCGCGGGGCGAACGGGTTCGGCTACGACCCGATCCTGATCCCAGCCGGCGACACCCGTACCTGTGGCGAGCTGACGGCCGACGAGAAGAACGCGATCTCCCATCGCGGCGCTGCAGCCCGCGCACTGCGCGATACCCTCGGGCTGTGAATCGCGTCGCATCCCTCGGCCTGCCCGTGGCCTACGGGCTCTCCGGCCTGCTGCTGCTCGCGCTCTCGCTCGTCACGGGCTCAGCGGCCGCGCTCGCCGCTGCCGTGCTGCTCGCGACGCTCCTGCTGGCGCAGGTCGCTGATCCACCCGTTGGCGGCGCGGATCCGCGTCGCCGTGCTCTCGGCCGCATCCTCGCCGCGATCATCGCGCTCGTGCTTGCCACGGTCGCGATGATTGCCGCCATCGCGGCCGGCTTCGACCTCGTCCCCCAGTGGCAATGGGTCGCCACGGGCGGCGGCATCGCCGCGCTGATTATGCTCGCGCCGGTGATCGCCCTCAGCCGTGTCACCCTCGAGGTCCCGATCCGCCGCGCCGAACGCACGGCCCTGACCCGTGGCGCCGCGATCGGAGCCACGCTCGGTGCCGCCATGCTGGTTGCGGGCTACGTCCTACCCGCCGCCGCCGCGTTGATCGCAGTCGCCTTCGCGCTGATCGCCGTCCTCGAAGGCGTCGCGATGGCCCGACCCGGGGGCGCCGGCCTGCGACGCCTCCCGACGGATGAGGAGGTCGCCGCCGTCGATGCCGCCGTCGCCACAGGACCACCCGAGGTGATCGGTCACCGCCGTGTCGTGGTCCGCGCAACCGGCGGCGCCGAGTACCTGTCGCTGGAGGTCCTCGTGCGGCAACGCGTCGCCGGCGGGCGCACGCTGGAGATCTCTCGCGCGCTCGAGCAGTCGATCAAGGGCGCATTGCCGGATCTCGTGGTCAGCGTTCGTGTCCGCGTCGGCGAGCTCCCGGCGCCTGGTCCGGACGATCCCACGCGAGAGCTCGATGCGTCGCGCACCCAGGTCTTCGACGAGGAGGCCACGGTCTTCGTCGACGACCAACCAACCGAGCTCCTCGAAGGTCAATCCACGGAAACGGATGGCGACCCCGTGCTACCGTCCGCGCCATGGCAGGAGCAATGACACCCGAGGCCGCGCTGGCTGAACTGCTTGAGGTTTCCGACCGCCTGCGCAGCATCGCGTTCTTCGCCGCCGACGGCAGCGTGCTGGCCGAGATCGGCGGGCTCGGTGCCGAGGCGCGGGGGATCCTGACGGCCGCCGATGACGCCGCCCGCCTGCTTGGTCGTCCGCCGGTGAGCCAGTGTGAGGTCGGTCTCCCCGAGGCACTCGTGTTCGCCGTGCGCGAGCAGGAGTATGCCGCGGTCGCCGTCGCCGATCCGGATGCGACAGCCGGTCTCGTCTTCTACGACCTGCGGCAGGCCCTGCGCTCCGTGACGGGAACCGCCTGATGCGCCGCGCCCTGGGTCTCCTGATCGCCGCCACGGCGGCTGCCGGCGCCATCGTTGTCCTTCGTCGCCGCAGCACCGCCGCTGCCGTGCGCGCCGACCTGTACTTCGCCGATGGCTCGATGCTCTCGCTCGACGATGATGCACCCGAGATCGACGGCCTCATGCGCGCAGCCCGCGCCGCCCTAGGAGCCCGCTGATGTCTGATCTCGCCGACCGCATTCGCGCCGTTGCCTATCTGGAAGGCGACTTCGTGCTCCGCTCTGGGCGCCGCAGCTCGTTCTACCTCGATAAGTACCGCTTCGAGACGCAGCCCGACCTGCTGCGCGAGATCGGCGAGCTGCTCGCCGCCCGCATTGCCGAGGTGGAGCCCGCCGCCGTGCGCATCGCCGGCCCCGAGCTCGGTGCCGTTGCGCTCGCCGCGTCGGCGAGCATGGCCTCCGGTAAGCCCTTTTTGATCGTCCGCGGCGCCGCCAAGGACTACGGCACGTCGAACCGGCTCGAGGGGATCTTCGAGGAGGGTGAGCGCGTCGTCGTGGTCGAGGACATCGTGACCAGTGGCGGTGCCGCGCTGGACGCCGTCCGCAGTCTGCGGCAGGCTGGCCTGATCTGCGAGACCGTCGTCTGCGTGGTTGATCGCGGCGAGGGCGGGGCAGAGGCGATGACGGACGCCGGTGTGCATCTCGAGCGCCTGCTCGATGCCGACGCTTTGCGGCTCGGGCGCTAGCGCGACCACATCGATTTGGCTCTACTGAGCCATATTCGGGTCGATTTGGCTTACCTAAGCGGGTCGCTTTTCGCAAACCCGCATCGTTGAGCGAAAGTCCGTCCGATGGGGGTGGTACCTTCGTGCCGTTCCCAAACGGCCTGGAGGAAACACATGACCAAGGCAGAGTTCATCGACGAGGTAGCCCGCAAGACCGGCCAGAGCAAGAAGGACGCTGGCGACGCGGTCGAGGCCGTGCTCAGCACGATCTCCGACACGCTCAAGCGCGGTGGCGACGTCACGTTCACCGGCTTCGGCAAGTTCACGGTGCAGGCGCGCGCCGCCCGCACGGGCGTCAACCCGCGCACCGGCGAGAAGGTGCAGATCGCTGCGACGAAGGTGCCGAAGTTCTCGGCCGGCTCGCAGCTCAAGGCCAGCGTCAAGGGAGGCTGATCCGCCTCGTCGCGGCTTGCCCGCGACCCTGCGGTATCGCGGCCGTCTCGTCCCTCCGGGGGGCGAGGCGGCCGTTCTGCGTTTTCGAGGCCTCCGACGCGCGTAGTAGCGTGATCGCCAGATGACCGTCCTGTTCGGAGATCGCCTGGCGGCGAAGGTGGCCGAGACCGGCAGCGCCCTGTGTGTCGGTATCGACCCACGCGGCCCGTTCCCCGACAGCGTGCTGCGTGGGTTGTCCGACAGCCGCTCGGGGCACGCACGCGCGGTCGAGCGGTACTGCCAGGGCCTGATCGAGGCCGTGGCGCCGTATTGCTGCGCCGTCAAGCCGCAGGTCGCGCTGTTCGAGCTGTACGGCGGCTACGGCCTGACCGCGCTCGATGCGGTCTGCACAACGGCCCGCGAGCACGGGCTGCTGATCATTGCCGACGCCAAGCGAGGCGATATCGCATCGACCGCAACCGCCTACGCGGAGGCCTGGATCGGCATCCGGCCAGGAGAATCTGTGCCGCTGGCCGACGCCGTCACCATCAACGCCTACATGGGGCCCGATACGGTGGAGCCATTCCTCGAGGTCGCCGATCGCCACGGCGCGGGCCTCTTCATCCTCGCGCGCACGTCGAACCCCGGGGCGGCCGAGCTTGAGGAGCAGGCGCTCGCTGCGGGCGGAGAGGTCTGGGAGCGCGTCGCCGGGTGGATCGATGGCTGGAGCACCGGACGCACGGGCACGAGCGGCGTCTCGAGCATCGGCGCCGTCATCGGCGCGACCGCGCCGGCCGTCGTCCGTGCCGCACGGGACCACATGCCGTCGTCACCGCTGCTCCTGCCCGGTGTTGGCGCGCAGGGCGGCCGGATCGAGGATCTCGCGCCTGCCTTCGAACGGCATCCCGCGGGCGGGCTCGTCGTGGCCGCGCGCAGCGTGATTGAGGCGTGGCGCGACAGCGATGCAGACTGGATGACGGCCGTGGCGGAGGCCGCACGCGCGCATCACCGGTCCGTCACCGCACTGACGTCGTAGGGCGCTGCAACCCGGTAGGCTGTGCGGGTCGCAGTGCCCCCGGAACGCGCCCAAGCTGATCCGGCCGCTCGACCCGCACCATGGGCTCCCCGTCGTCCTGACGGGGGAATCAGGCTGCGCCCAGCCAATCGGACTAGAGTCTTCCACGCATGATCATCACCGTCACCCCGAACGCCGCGCTCGACAAGACCATCCAGGTTCCGAGCATGCAGATCGGCATGCGCCATCGCGGCGCCCACGGCTTTGTCGCCCCGGGCGGCAAGGGCATCAACGTGGCACGCGCCCTGCTGCTCCTGCAGCAGCCGGTGATCGCGACGGGGCTGGCCGGCGGCGAAACGGGAGCGCGCATCCAGCGCGAGCTCGACGGCGAGGGCATCCTCAACGACTTCGTGCAGATCGACGGTGAGTCGCGCAGCTCGACGGTGCTGATCGACCCCACCAGCGGCCGGCAGACCGAGATCATCGAGAACGGTCCGACCGTCACCGCGCAGGAGCTCGACGCACTGCTCGATCGACTCGAGTACGTGGCCCGCGATGCCTCCATCGTCGTGCTCGCCGGCTCGCTCCCGCGTGACGTGCCCGAGGACTGGTACGCCGACGCCATCAAGCGCCTGCGCCGCACGGGCGCACAGATCATCCTCGACTCCGAAGGCGAACCGTTGCGCCATGCCGTGGCCGCCGAACCCCACCTCGTCGCGCCCAATCAGTTGGAGGCCGAAGAGCTGGTCGGCCATGAGTTCTCGTCCGATGCCGACGTGATCGATGCCCTCGACGAGATCGCCGACATGGGCCCGCGCAACGTCCTGATCACAAACGAGACCGGTGCGGTGCTGCTGCTGCGCGAGAACGGGAGCGAGCGCCGTCTGCGGGTCACCGTGCCCCGTGTCGAGGCGATCAGCACCGTCGGCGAGGGCGACGCTCTGTTCGCCGGCTATCTCGCATCGCGTCGGCGCGACGGCTCGCCCGAGGACGCGCTGCGGCACGGCGTGGCCTGCGGCACCGCCAGCACGCTGGTCGCAGGAGCCGGCGTGTTCGACCCGCGCGAGGTCAAGCGCCAGGTCGCCCTCACCGAGTTCCACGAGCTGAGTCTTCGCTGAGGTCGCGGCGGACGGATCGTACTTCCGTCCGAAGCCGCGACTAGTGTCCGAGACAGGCATCGACAGACAGCGCAGACGGGTTCGGACGTTGGGACCCTCGTCGCCGAAAGGACACGGAATACCCGGTGGAGATCGAAATCGGACGTGGCAAGAAGGCGCGACGCGCCTATGGCTTTGATGACATCGCGATCGTGCCTTCGCGGCGCACGCGTGACGCCGAGGACGTGGACATCGGCTGGAAGCTCGGTCCGTACCTGATCGAACTGCCGCTGCTGGCGTCCGCCATGGACGGCGTCGTGTCGCCCGCGACGGCGATTGCACTCGGCAAGCTGGGTGGTCTCGGTGTGCTCAACCTCGAGGGCCTGTGGGGTCGCTATGCCGATGCCGATGCGATTCTCGAGGAGATCGCGTCGCTGCCGCCGGAGCTCGCCACGCGTCGTATGCAGGAGATCTACGAGGCGCCGCTCGACGCCGATCTGATGGCGCAGCGGGTCAAGGAAATCAAGGCTGCCGGCGTCATCACCGCCGCGTCGCTGACGCCGCAGCGCGTCCGCGACAACTGGGAGGCCGTCGTAGCCGCCGGTCTCGATGTCCTCGTGATTCAGGGCACGGTCGTCTCGGCCGAGCACGTCTCGCGGAGCGTCGAGCCGCTCAACCTCAAGGAGTTCATCGCGACGGTCGGCATTCCGTGCATCGTCGGTGGCTGCGCCAGCTACCAGACTGCACTGCACCTGATGCGCACCGGCGCCGCCGGCGTCCTCGTCGGTGTCGGCCCGGGCGCTGCGTGCACCACGCGTGGCGTGCTCGGCGTCGGCGTTCCGCAGGCCACGGCGATCGCCGATGCTGCGGCAGCTCGCGTGCAGCACCTGCTCGAGACCGGCCAGTACGTCAACGTGATCGCCGACGGCGGCATGCGGACGGGTGGCGACATCTCCAAGGCGATCGCCTGCGGTGCCGACTCGGTGATGATCGGATCGCCGCTGGCCCGCGCCCACGAGGCGCCGGGCAAGGGCACCCATTGGGGCATGGCGACGTTCCATCCCACGCTCCCGCGCGGTGCGCGCGTCAAGACGACGCAGGTGGCCACGCTCAAGGAGATCCTGCTCGGGCCCGCCAACGAGAACGACGGCACGCTCAACCTGATGGGCGCACTGCGCACGTCGATGGCGACCACCGGCTACGAGACGATCCACGAGTTCCAGAAGGCCGAGATCATGGTCGCGCCCTCGCTGCAGACGGAAGGCAAGAAGCTGCAGCGCGAGCAGGGCATCGGAATGTCGCGCTAGCCCGTTGAGTGCCGACCGCCCGATCATCGTCCTCGACTTCGGGGCGCAGTACGCCCAACTGATCGCGCGCCGGATCCGTGAGTGCCGCGTGCTGTCCGAGCTCGTGCCGCACGACATCTCGCTCGACGAGATCCGTGCGCTCGATCCCGCCGGCATCGTGCTCTCCGGCGGTCCGGCGTCGGTCAACGAGCCGGGGGCACCCAGCCTCGATCCGGGCATCTTCGACCTCGGGCTGCCGGTCCTGGGCATCTGTTACGGCATGCAGGCGATGGCGCAGGCGCTGGGCGGCGAGGTCGCCGGTACCGGCACCGGCGAGTTCGGCAAGACCGAGATCGAGCTGCAGTCCGATGCCGTGCTGTTCCATGGCGTGCCGGCGACGCACACCTGCTGGATGAGCCACAACGACTCCGTCACACGCCTGCCCGACGGGTTCCGTACCACCGCCACGACGCCGGGCGCACCAACCGCTGCGATGGAGCACGTCGAGCGGCGGCTGCATGCCGTGCAGTTCCACCCGGAGGTCGTCCACACGCCCTTCGGAACCGAGCTGCTCGAGCGCTTCGCGTACGAGGTCTGCGGCCAGGATGGGACGTGGACACCGCAGCACGTGATCGACGAACAGGTCGCACGCATTCGCGCCCAGGTCGGCGACCAGCGTGTGCTCTGCGCCCTCTCGGGCGGCGTCGATTCCGCGGTTGCCGCACTCCTGGTGCACAGGGCGGTCGGCGACCAGCTCACCTGCGTCTTCGTCGATCACGGCATGCTCCGCGAGGGCGAGGCCGAGCAGGTGGTGGAGACCTTCGGCAACCACTACAAGGTCGATCTCGTGCACGTGCAGGCGCAGCAGCGCTTCCTCGACCTCCTAGCGGGCGTGACCGAGCCGGAGGAGAAGCGCAAGATCATCGGGGAGACCTTCATCCGCGTCTTCGAGGAGGAGTCTCGGCGACTCGAGGGGATCAAATACCTCGTCCAGGGCACGCTCTACTCCGACGTCATCGAATCGGGCTCCAAGACCGCGGCCAAAATCAAGTCGCACCACAACGTCGGTGGCCTGCCCGAGGACATGGACCTGGAACTCTGCGAGCCCCTGCGCCTGCTCTTCAAGGACGAAGTCCGCAAGGTTGGCATCGAACTCGGCATGCCGGACCGCATGGTCTGGCGCCAGCCGTTCCCCGGCCCTGGCTTGGCGATCCGGATCATCGGCGACATCACGCAGGAGCGCCTCGACATCCTGCGCCGCGCCGACTTCGTGCTGCAAGAGGAGATTCGCGCCGCGGGGTGGTACAACAAGGTCTGGCAGAGCTTCGCCGTCCTGCCGTGCGTCAAGAGCGTCGGTGTCATGGGCGATGCCCGCACCTACGAGTACCCGATCATCATCCGGGCGGTGACGAGCGAGGACGCCATGACCGCCGACTGGGCGCGCCTGCCCTACGATCTGCTGGAGCGCATCTCGACGCGCATCATCAATGAGGTCCAAGGCGTCAACCGCGTGGCCCTCGATATCTCGTCGAAGCCGCCCGGCACCATCGAGTGGGAATAGCGACCCGGCTCGCAGACCGCAGCGGCCGCTAGGGGTATCCTGCGGCTGTGACGGACAGGCGGACAGCGGGACGCTCGGCTGCGCGTGATGCCGCCGTGCGGCGGCGGCGGCGTGGACTGATCGTCGTAATTCTCAGCTTGTTCGTGTTCGGCGTCTTCGCCTACGTCTTGCGCCCCAGCGACTCCGGCTCTGCCGCACCGCCCGTATCGACCGATAGCGCCGTTGACATCGCGGCCAAGAAGGCTGCGGCCAACGCAGCGGCAGGCGCCGAGGCCGCCGACGCCGTGGAACAGCGCGCGTGGGCGATTGGCCAGTACGCAACCGAGGTGCCGGCGTCCGATGGCGTCAACGCCGGTTCCTCCAGCGCCGGCGACGTTGTCGCCCTCACCTTCGACGACGGACCGGGGAAGGACACCTGGGACGTCCTGGCGCTCCTCAAGCGCTACAAGATGCACGCCACGTTCTTCGTGATCGGCCAGAACATCGCCAACAATCCCGGCGTCATCGAGGCCGCCGTCGCCGACGGCAATGTGGTGGCCGACCACTCCATGACGCATGCCAGCCTGCCGAGCCTCGACGCAGCGGGGCTCAAGTCCGAGATCGTCGACACCAAGCAGTTGATCGTCGCGGCCGCGGGGCGCGCGCCGACCCTGATGCGTCCGCCGTTTGGCGACTTCACCGGCAAGACGAACGAGTACGTCCGCGCGCAGGGCATGCTGCCGGTGCTCTGGACGATCGACAGCAACGACTGGGCACTCCAAGACCCAGGCACGATCGCCGCCAATGTCCTCAACTCGCCCGCCCTCAAGCCAGGCGCCATCATCCTGCTGCACGACGGCTCGATGAACCGTCAGATGACGGTCAACGCGCTACCGATGATCCTCGACGGCCTGAAGGCGCGCGGGCTGCGCTCCGTCACCGTCCCGGAGCTCTTGCGTCTCGGTCCGCCGTCGATCGCGCGTCCCGGCGACTACAAGCTCAGCGACTACGCCAAGTCGTCGAGCTAGAGCGCGCTGCGCAGGCGGGCCGCGTGGCCCTCGATCTCGGCAACATCACCCTCCGTGTGGGGCCACGGGAACGTGAAACCGTCTCCCGCCATCCGCGGAATCACATGGATATGCAGGTGGAAGACCGTCTGTCCGGCGTCGGGGCGCGCCAGCGACTGAAACGTCACTCCGGTGGCACCGAGCTGCGCAACGGCGGCCTGACCGATGCGCGAGGCCAGCTGCATGCAGGCGGCGAGATCTTCGTCCGAGGCACCCAGTGCGTCGTCGTGGTGCGCACGCGGAATCACCAGCGCGTGGCCGGGCGCAGCGGGGAAGATGTCCATGAAGGCGATCGCGCGATCCGTTTCGGCGATGCGGATGGCGGGAATGTCGCCGGCAGCGATCTTGCAGAACAGGCAGTCGGTCATGGCCGGATCCTATCCGGCGGACGCGCGTGCCATCCGCCCGTGCTGGTTTCCTTCGTGACGTGAGCGCGTTCTCCGATCCAAGGTGGTTTGACCGCGAGGCCGCCGTGGAGCGGGAGGACGTCATCTGCCGTGCAGTGCCGCAGGCGGATGGCGGCTACATCCGCCAGGCCGAGACGCAGTCGGGCGCCACGTTGGACGTCGTCACCTTTCGCGTCTGCGAGGGGCCGCTCGCCGGCCATCACGCCGGGCTGCTGCTCTGGCCGCCGCGCAATGCCTCGGACCGCGACCGCGCGCTCGGCGCGCTCGCCACGACGCCCGACGAGCGCCTCGCCGCCCGCCTCACCGACGTCGCGGTGCGCTGTCGGCTCGAGACGTCGCCCTTCGGCGAGCTCGAAGTGCGCAAGATCCTTGAGGTCGTCCCCGACATCGACATCCCCGACGCCGCGGGGCCGAACCCGCCGATGGTGCGCGAGGACCTGTTGCCGCCGCGACCGCCGGAGCCGCCCGTCACCGCGATCAAGGTGCTGCGCACGCCGGACGAGGTGCTGCAGGCCGCCGAACTCCTCAAGGACCAGCCCGTGCTCGGCTTCGACATCGAGACGGCCTGCACGCGCCTGCCACCGGAACAGCGCGAGGATCGCGCAGCCTTCGAGCCCTGGAACGGCACGGTGCGCCTCGTGCAGATAGCCGCACCCGGCCCAGACGGCGGGGCGATCTCGCTGGTTCTCGACTGCTGGGCCGCTGACCCCGCGCCCCTGCTGCGCCTGCTCGGCGATGGTCGGCGCGTCCTCGCGCATAACGCGAAGTTCGAGCAGAGCTGGGTCAAGTACCGCTGGGACATCGAGCTGACCGACATCCTCGACACCTGCGCCTGGTGGACGGTGATCGCGGGGCATCTCAACGCCGCCGGCTTCGAGCACGGGGTGGAGGACGCCAAGCTGGTCACCCTGGCCGACCGCTTCCTCCACGCCGAACTCGATAAGACCTTTCAGACGTCAGACTGGTCGCAGGAGGAGCTGTCCGAGGGACAGCTCGCCTACGCCGGTGAAGACGCGGCGATCCTGCTGCCCCTCGCCGACCTCCTCGAGGAACTCGGCGAGGAACTCGGCTGTGCCGAGCAGGCACGGCTGGCGTCGCGCGCCGGGGGACGCCGCGCCGCGACCTCGACGCACTACGCGGCCGATCGTCACGGCGACGAACGCGACGAGGCACTGGCGATGATCGCGAGCGCGGGCTCCGCCGCCGATCTCGAGGCCGCCGGTGGCTTCATGCGACGCATGGTGCTCAGCGCCGCCTCGCGGCAGGCCGTGGCCGCCGCCTACAAGGCGCGGCGGTCGCAGCTGTCGCTCTGATCGGCGCGCCGATCCCAGGCGCCGGTGAAGATCGCCCAGGAGATGACGGCCGCGGCACTGCCGATCATGAGCGTCCGGCGACGACGAGACTGCAGGAGGCAGGCCACGGCAACACCGATGCCCGCGTGGGCTGCGTACAGCGCGTGCTCTCGTGCCGCAAGGCGACGGTCGGCGTCGGGGACGGTCAACGGCCACCACAACCACGGCATCGCGCGATTCAGCGCGTCATGCACCGTGTTGGTACGGTGATCGAGCCCCGCAATGCCTGCCGTCAAGCGATCCGCGACGGTTCGGGTGGGTGGTGCAACGCCTGTCATGTGCCTCATGGTACGGTTTCGCCCCGTGCGGTGTTCAACCCGCGCCAACGACTATGCCTCAGAAGACTCTCTCCGCAAAGCCCGCCGACGTCGAGCACGGCTGGTTCATCATCGACGCCGACGGCGAGGTGCTCGGCCGTCTCGCAACCCGCATCGCCGACGCGCTGCGCGGTAAGGGCAAGACGAACTTCACGCCGCACGTGAACACCGGCGACTTCGTCGTCGTGATCAACTGCGAGCGCGTTCGCGTCACGGGCAACAAGCTGGAGCAGAAGAAGTACTACCGCCATTCCGGCTATCCCGGCGGTCTGCGCGAGCGCACGCTGCAGGAGCAGCTCGATCGCAACCCGACCGAGGTAATCCGCCATGCCGTCAAGGGCATGCTCCCCAAGAACAAGCTCGGCGCTGCTCAGCTGAACATGCTGAAGATCTACGCCGGCTCCGACCATCCGCACGCGGCCCAGCAGCCGCAGCCGCTGCCGTAAGGCGAAGAGGGAAGACGATGAGCGACAAGGCCATCTATCGGGCAACCGGCAAGCGCAAGACCTCGGTCGCGCGTGTCACCCTGACCCCCGGCACCGGCACGGTTACCTGCAACGGTCGTCCGGCCGAGCAGTACTTCGATCGCGCCCCGCTGCGCGCCATGGCGCTCAGCCCGCTCGTGGAGGTCGGCCTGGCCGATCGCTTCGACGTGACGCTGCGCCTGCACGGTGGCGGCATCAGCGGCCAGGCTGGCGCCTCGCGTCACGGCATTGCCCGTGCGCTCGTCGAGGCCGATCCGAACCTCCGCGGCGATCTCAAGCGCGCGGGCTTCCTGGCCCGTGACGCCCGTGCTGTCGAGCGCAAGAAGGCTGGCCTCAAGAAGGCCCGCAAGCGCCCGCAGTTCTCGAAGCGCTAGGGAGCTCCAGATGGCCCGTGCCTGGTTCGGGACCGATGGTATTCGTGGTGTCGCGAACGAGCGGCTTTCGCCCGAGTTGGCGCTGCGCGTCGGGCGTGCGGCCGCTCTGCGCCTGACCGCCACGCATCCCGCACCGGTGATCCTGATCGGACGCGATACGCGTCGTTCAGGCACGATGCTCGAAGATGCGCTCGCCGCGGGTATCGCCTCGGCCGGTGGACACGCGATTCGCCTCGGGGTGCTGCCGACGCCGGCGGTCGCGTGGGCCGTCCTCCAGCGCGGTGCTGCCGCCGGCATCGTCATCAGCGCCAGCCACAATCCCTATCCCGATAACGGCATCAAGCTGTTCGGCGCCGATGGCTACAAGTTGCTCGACGCCGAAGAAGAGGCAATCGAGGCGTTGCTCGAGAGCGATGCCGTTCTGCCGACGGGCGCTGGCGTGGGCACCACGGACAGCGCCACGGGCGCCGCTGAGGCGTATGCCGAGTGGGTTGCCTCGATCGCCGGCGTCTCGCTCGAGGGCATGCGCATCATCGTCGACTGCGCCCACGGCGCCGCCACCACCGTCGCGCCACGCCTCTTCGAGCTGCTCGGCGCCGAGACCACCCTCGTGGCAGCCGAGCCCGATGGGTGCAACATCAACGTCGACTGCGGTTCCACGCACCTCGGGTTTGTCGCCGCGGCGGTGCTGGACCAGGGCGCCGATCTCGGCATCGCGTTTGACGGCGACGCCGACCGCGTGCTGTTCGTCGACGCCGCCGGCGATCCGATCGACGGCGATCACATCCTCACGTTGCTGGCCGCCGATGCCATCGCGCGCGACGCCCTGCCTGGGCGCCGTGTCGTCGTCACCAGCATGGCGAACCTCGGCGCGCACCACGCCTTGCGCGCGCTCGGCTGCGCCTTGGAGATCACCGACGTGGGGGACCGCTACGTCCTCGAAGCCATGCGTCGTGACGGCTCCCTCCTCGGTGGCGAGCAATCCGGCCACGTGATCGCTCTGGATCACCAGACCACGGGCGATGGTCCGCTGACGGCCACGCTCGTGCTCGCAGCGCTGGCGCGCTCAGGCCAGACGCTCACGGAGGCCGCTGCCGCGGTGGAGAAGTTCCCGCAGAACCTGATTTCCGTCCGTGCCCAGCGCGAGGGCGTCGGTGACTGCAAGCCCCTCTGGGACGCGATCGCCGCTGCTGAGGAAGAGCTGGGAGACAACGGGCGCATCGTGGTGCGGGCGTCCGGCACGGAACCGCTCGTACGCGTGATGGTCGAGGCACGCGACGGAGACCAGTGCCGCGCCATCGCGGAGCACCTGATCGCGATCGTCGAGCGCGAGCTCCCCGTCTCCGCCTGAGACGCGGCGGGTCACCCCGCTGCGAACGGTAGGATTGGCCTGTGTGCGGGATCATTGGCTACGTGGGTGCTCGCCCCTGCAAGGAAATCGTCCTGTCGGGCCTCGAGCATCTCGAGTACCGCGGCTACGACTCCTCCGGCATTGTGCTGGTCGCCGATGGCGCGCTTAATCGCGCCCGCGCCGTCGGGCCCGTCAAGGAGCTCCGCGCCGTCGCTGGCGACGTCTCCGAGACTGCCACGCTCGGCATGGGGCACACTCGGTGGGCAACGCACGGTGGCGTCGAGGTGCGCAACGCGCATCCGTTCACGTCCGAGGATGGGCGCTTCGCTGTCCTGATGAACGGCATCTTCGAGAACTACATCGAATTACGCGCCGAGGTCACCGAGAGGGGCCACACGTTGACGTCCGACACGGACACGGAGGCACTCGTCCACCTGATCGAGGAGGAGTACGACGGCGATCTCGCCGAGACGTGTCGCCGCCTCTTCCCGCGTCTCGAAGGCCACTTCGCCTTCCTCGCGATTGCTCTCGACGAACCGGATCGCATTGTGGCCGCCCGCCTCGCCTGGCCGCCGCTCGTGATCGGGCGCGGAGAGGGAGAGAACTTCATCGCCTCCTTCACGCCCGCCTTCCTCGAGCAGACGCGCATGATCCAGGTGGTCGACGAGTCTGAGATCGTGGTCGTCAGGGCGGACACCGTCGAGTATCGCGCCGTCGCTGACGGCACCGTGCGCGAGCACCCGATCGAAGAGGCCGACGATTCGATCGAGGTCGCCGCCAAGGGCGGGTACGAGACGTTCATGCTGAAGGAAATCCACGAGCAGCCGACCGCGATCTCAGACACCATCGCCGAGCGCTTTCACCACGGCGAGTTGCACCTCGACGGCTTTGGCCTCAGCGACGCCGATCTTCGCGAGATCAACCGCGTTCTGATCGTCGGTTGCGGCACCGCGCTGCACTCGGGCCTCGTCGGTCGCTACCTGATCGAAGAGTGGGGCGGGGTCGCCACCGAAGCCGACGTCGCAAGCGAATGGCGCTACCGCAACGGCGTCTTCGACCCGAAGACGCTCGTGCTCGCCATCTCCCAGTCCGGCGAGACCGCCGACACCCTCGCCGCCATGCAGATCGCCAAAGAGCGCGGTGCGCGCGTCGTCGCCGTCACCAACATCATGGGGTCGGCAATCGCCCGTGCCGCCGATGGGGTGCTCTACACCCGAGCCGGACTCGAGATCGGCGTGGCCGCCTCAAAGACGTTCACTGCGCAGGTCACGCTGATGACGCTGATCGCGCTCCACCTCGGGGCGGTGCGCGGCAACCTCACACCCGCAGAGGTGTCGGTCATTGGCGCCGAACTGCGCGAGGTGCCCGATCTCGTGCAGCAACTGCTCGAGGACAAGGCACTCGACGCCCAGCTCGACATGCTTGCCGAGCGCTTCGCACATGACCGCTTCTTCCTGTACCTCGGTCGCCACCTCGGTCTGCCGATCTGCCAGGAGGGCGCGCTCAAGCTCAAGGAGATCTCGTACATACCGACCGACGCCTACGCCGCCGGCGAGATGAAGCACGGGCCGATCGCGCTGCTCGGCGAGGACACACCTGTCGTTGCCGTCGCCACCGATAGCCACGTCTTCGAGAAGATGGCCTCGAACCTCGAAGAGGTGCGCGCTCGCGGCGCGCACGTGATCGCCGTCGCTACCGCCGGCAACGAATCGATTGCACAGCACGCGGAGCACGTGCTCTTCGTGCCTCGCACGCGTCCGGAGCTCCAGCCGATTCTCGCCATCGTGCCGCTGCAGCTGCTCGCCTATAAGATCACCGGACTCCTTGGCCTCGACGTGGATCGTCCGCGCAACTTGGCCAAGACCGTCACCGTCGAGTGAGTGACGGGCTCGCCGCACCACGCCTGCTCGTCGGTCTCGACCTGATCGAGATCGAGCGCGTCGAGCGCGCGCTCAAGCGTCATCCTGCGCGCTTTCGTGAGCGCTGCTTCACCGCGCGCGAGATCGAGGAGCTCGATCGCAAGCCACGGCCGAGCGAGAGCTACGCCGGGCGTTTCGCTGCCAAGGAGGCGATCGGCAAGGCGCTTGGCACCGGCGTGCACTTCACCTGGACGGAGATCGAGGTGGCCGGACGCGGCAAGCCAAGCGTCACGCTGCACGGGTGGACGAAGGACGTTGCGGCGCGCAAAGGCGTCATGGCGATCGACGTGTCGATCACACACTCGCGCACGACGAGCGCCGCAGTGGCGATCGCGATCTTGGGGCCTGAGACGGTCTAGGACTCGTCGGCCGGGGCGTCGGCCTCGGCAGCGGACTCCTCACCGGGAGCCTCGTCGGCCTTCTTGGCGGCCGGCTTCTTGGCGGGAGCCTTCTTGGCCGCCGGCTTCTTCGCCGGAGCCTTCTTGTCCTCGACCGCGGGAGCCTCCTCAGCAACGGCGTCAGTGGCCTCCTCGACGGGGGCCTCCTCGACCGGCGCCTCAGCTGCAGCCTGCTTGGGCGCAGCCTTCGTTGCCGTCTTGCGCGTGACGCGACGCTTCTTGGTCTCCTCGACCTGCGGGCCGCGGGCAATCACGCGCGTGGCGCGGGACTTCTTGCGGGCTGCCGTCTTCTCATGCAGCGCGTGCTTCGAAGCAGCGCGATCAACCAGCGCGATGTAGTGCTGGTGTGCGGCCTCGACGGCCGTCGCATCGCCGCTCTGCACTGCGTCGATCAGACGACGGAAGCCCGTCTTGATCGAGGAGCGGTAGCGGATGTTCTCGACGCGCTGACGCTCGGCAACGAGGATGCGCTTCTTCTGCTGCTTGATATTCGCCATAGACCTTGTGTGTCCGCGCGCGGGGATCTCCCCGCAACGCTGCGGAGGGTAGCAGGGTCCCGGGCTCAGCCGCGCAACCGGATCGCCTGCCATTATCGGGGCATGGCGACGAACGAGGACGCGCCCATCGCGGGCGCCCGCAGCCGCTCGGTCTCTGCTGCGCTGTTCAGCGCCGCTACGGGCGTCTCCCGCGTGCTCGGACTCGTGCGTGAGGTGATCTCCGCACAGCTGCTCGGCGTCTCCGGACCAGCTTCGGCGTTCGTGGTGGCGAACAACGTCCCGAACACCGTGCGTTCGCTCGTCGCCGACTCCGCACTGGGTGCGTCGTTCGTCCCCGTCTTCAACGAGTTGCTCGTCAAGGGGGAACGGGAGCGCGCGTGGCGCGTAGCCTCAAGCGCGCTGACCCTGGCCACACTCGCTCTGATGGGCATCACCGCGCTCGGGATCTTCTTCGCCCGGCCGCTTCTGAGCTTCGCAAATCTGACGGGCGAGCAATTGGATCTCGCGGTGCAGATGACGCGGATTCTCTTTCCGATCCTGATCCTCCTTGGCATCTCCGGTCTCGTGCAGGCGATTCTCAACTCGTTCGACGAGTTCGTGTTGCCCGCGATCGCGCCGGTGTTCTGGAACATCGTGATCATTGGCTTCCTGATCTACGCGTTCACCGTGCCCGACTTGGATCAGCGTGCGGTGATCCTCGCGATCGGCACGCTGGTCGGCACCGTCGTCCAGATTCTGATCCCGCTCCCTGCCCTGCGTGGCAAGGGTGGTCGCCTGCGCCCCCTCGTCGATGTGCGCGATCCTGCGGTGCGGCGCATCTTGATCCTGCTGATCCCCGTGGCGCTCGGACTCGGCCTCGCCAACGTCAACCTGACGATCTCGACGTACATCGCCACGTACGTCGACCCCACCTACGCGCCACGGGCGATCGACGCGGCGTTCCGGGTCTACATGCTCCCGCAGGGCATCTTCAGCGTCGCCGTGTCGACGGTGATGTTCCCGAGTCTGGCCCGCGCCGTCGCCGCCCGCGATTTCACGCGCTACCGCCGGTCTCTCGCCGACGGCACCAACCTGATCATCTTCCTGCTGCTCCCCGCCAGTGCCGTCATCGCCGTGCTGGCCGAGCCGATCATCCAGCTGCTGTTCCAGCGTGGCGCGTGGACGCCGTCCGAGACGCCCGGCGTGGCCGACGCCCTGATCGCCTTCAGCATCGGCTTGGCACTCAACGGCGTGATCCTGCTACTGACGCGCTGCTTCTTCGCCCTGCAGCACGTGTGGGCGGCGACGGCGATCGCGCTCGTCAACCTCGTCATCGCCGCCGGCCTGAGCCTCGCGCTGTTCGGCCCCTGCGGCGTGTGGGGCATTCCGCTGGCGAACTCGATCGCCAACATTGTCGTCGTGCCGCTGATGTGGATCCTGCTGTCAAAGCGCGTGGGCGAGCTCGACAGCCGCGGCGTTCTCCTGAGCACCCTGCGCTCGCTGGTTGTCGCCGTCGTCGTAGGCGTGCTGGCGTGGGCCGTCTGGAAGGCGCTGCACGCGGCACTCGGCGAGACCCTGCCGGCCCAACTCGTCGAGGTCGGCGTGGCCATCGCGCTTGCCGGCATCGTCTACCTCGGCGCGATGCACGTCCTGCGGGTGCCAGAGGCCGGACGGATCCTCGCTCTGGTGCGCCGACGTCCCATCGAGGAAACGGCGTGAAGATCCAGCTCGATCGGCTGCCATGGCCGCTCGGCACCGTCCTGATCGTTCTGGCCGACTCGATCGGGCGTTTCCAGCGCCACCGCTGTACGACCGCAGCTGCGGCGATCGCCTTCCACGTGCTGTTCAGCATCTTCCCGCTGGTCCTGCTGATCACGGTTGTCGTCGGCTCGCGCACGCGCAGCACCGAGGTGCGCAGTGCAATTGCGGATGGACTGATGAATGCCCTCCCGCTTGACCCCTCGGCGCGCGGCCAGATCGACAACCTCTTGCTGGCCGCCAACGCGAATCTGGCAGCGATCGGGATCATCGGCGCCCTGGCACTCGTGTGGAGCGCCAGCGGCATGCTCGGCAGCGTGCGCGGCGCGATGGAGCTGGCGTGGGAGGGCTTCAGTGGCACGCGCCCGTTCGTCCGCGGCAAGCTCGTCGATGCGGTACTGCTGACCATCCTCGTCACCGTCATCCTCTCGTCGTTCCTGATCGGCGTGCTGCTCAGCTTCGTGCCGCAGATCCCCCGTGACGCGCTCGGCGCCACCGGCTTCTGGCACGACGCCGCTGCGATCATCCGCACATGGATCGGGCCCGCCGTGTCGCTGCTGACGACCATCGTCGTGATGCTGCTGACCTACAAGTTCCTCCCCAAACCGCGTCCCGCGTTCCGCTACGCGCTCGCAGGCGCGGTCATCGCCGGCATCCTGTTCGAGGTCACGCGCCGCGTCTTCACGATCTACCTCGAGAAGATCGCGCGCTACGACCTCGTCTACGGGTCGATCGGATCGATCATTGCGTCGCTGTTCTTCGTCTACATCGCCTCCATGATCCTGCTCTTCGGCGCCGAGTTGGGTGCCTCGATCCGCCGCGTACATAACGTCGGCCGCCTGCTCCCGCGGAGGAAGGCGGAGCCCGACGCGACATGACCGGTACCCTGTGCCCGTGGACCAGGACCTGATCCGGAACTTCTCGATCGTCGCGCACATCGATCACGGCAAATCGACGCTGGCCGATCGCATCCTCGAGATCAGCGGTGCCGTCGCCGAGCGCGACATGCAGGACCAGCTGCTCGACTCCATGGACATCGAGCGCGAGCGCGGCATCACGATCAAGGCGCAGGCCGTGCGTGTCCCGTGGGAGCGCAACGGCGTCACGTACCAGCTCAACCTGATCGACACGCCCGGCCACGTCGACTTCACCTACGAGGTGTCGCGCTCGCTGGCCGCCTGCGAAGGCGCGCTGCTCGTGGTTGACGCCTCGCAGGGCATCGAAGCGCAGACTGTCGCCAACGCGCACCTCGCCATCGACAACGGGTTGGAGATCGTGCCGGTGATCAACAAGGTCGACCTGCCCGCGGCCTATCCCGATGAGGTCGCACGTGAGACTGCGGACTTCCTCGGAGATAACCCGGACAACGTGGTGCGCATCTCGGCCAAGAGCGGCCTCAACGTCAACGAAGTACTCGACGCTGTCGTTGATCGCGTGCCGCCGCCGATGGGTGATCCCAGCGCGCCGTCCCGTGCCCTCGTGTTCGACTCGGTCTACGACCAGTACCGCGGCGTGATCGCGTACATCCGTGTCGTCGACGGCGTGCTCAAGAAGGGCGCGACGATCAAATCGATGGCCACCGGCCAGACGAATGAGATCGAAGAGGTCGGCGTGATGGGTCCGACCATGACTCCGGTCCAGCAACTCGGCGCGGGGGAGGTGGGCTACGTCATCACCGGCGTCAAGGACGTGGCCGAGATCAAGGTCGGCGATACGTTCACCGACGCCGCCAAGCCCGCGGAGGAGGCGCTGGAGGGCTACGTCGAGGTCAAGCCGATGGTCTTCGCCGGGCTCTTCCCGAGCGACGGCGAGCAGTACGAGGACCTGCGCGACGCGCTCGCCAAGTTGCGTCTCAACGACGCCTCGCTGATGTACGAACCGGAGAACTCGCAGGCGCTCGGCTTCGGCTTCCGCTGCGGCTTCCTCGGCCTGCTGCACATGGACGTCGTGCGCGAGCGCCTGGAGCGCGAGTGGGATCTCGATCTGATCGCGACCACGCCGAACGTGCTCTACGACGTGCTGACGACCGCGGGGGAGACCGTCGAGGTGCGCAACCCGTCCGACATGCCTTCGGCCTCGGTGATCGAGCACGTCGAGGAGCCGTACGTTCGCGCGACGGTGATCGTGCCGAAGGAGTACGTCGGCCCGATCATGAGCCTCTGCCAGGAGGAGCGCCGCGGCGACTTCGAGAAGATGGACTACCTCTCCGAGACGCGCGTGGCGATCGTCTACGCGCTGCCGCTCGCCGAGATCGTCCTCGACTTCTACGACCAGCTGAAGAGCCGCACGAAGGGCTACGCATCGTTCGACTACGAGATGATCGGCTACCGCGAGTCGAACCTCGCCAAGGTCGACATCCTGCTCAACAACGAGCCCGTCGATGCGCTCAGCATCATCGTCCACCGCGACAAGGCCTACGAGTCCGGCAAGGCGCTCGTCGAGCGGCTGCGCAAGATCATTCCCCGCCAGTTCTTCGACGTCCCCGTGCAGGCCGCCATCGGCTCGCGCATCATCGCCCGCGAGACGATCAAGGCCAAGCGCAAGGACGTGCTCGCCAAGTGCTACGGCGGCGACATCTCGCGCAAGCGCAAGCTGCTCGAGAAGCAGAAGAAGGGCAAGAAGAACCGCATGAAGTACGTCGGTGCCGTCGAGGTGCCGCAGGAGGCGTTCCTTAGCGTCCTCTCGCTCGACAGCGAGTAGCCCTACCGCGAAGGCAGGGTGGCTGCCAACGACCACCACGTGCCCTTCGTGCTCGCCTGGCTCCGGTACGCCGCCGGCGACGCTGTCAGGAGCAGGACAGGATTAGACCCAGCGGAGCCACTTGAAGATGCCGAGCAGGACCGCGACGGTCCCGATCAGCACCGCCAGGATGGCCGCGAACGCGACCGCCGTATGCTCGAACGGCACGGGAACGTTCATGCCGAAGAGGTTGGTGACGAAGGTGACCGGCAGGAAGACGACCGTCAGCACGGTCAGGACCTGCAGGATGCGGTTCTGGCGATGGCTGATCGCAGTCTCGTTCGTCTGTTCGAGCGCCTCGGCGACTTCCTTGTAGTTCTCGAGGAGGTCCCAGATGCGCTCGGCGGAGTCGACGAGGTCGTCGTAGTAGATGTCGAGATCCTCGCTAGCGAGATAGCGCTCGCCCGCACGCTCGAGCTGGCGCAGCACCGGGCGCTGTGGCTTGGTGATCTTGCGGTAGGAGATGATCTCCTGCTTGACGTTCGAGATCATGCGCACCACCGTCTCGTCGGGGTCGCGCTCGAACAGGTGATCTTCGATGTCCTCGAGCTTGCGTCCGATCTGATCGAGGATCGGGAAGCAGTAGCCGTACAGCGAGTCCAGCACCTCATAGAAGAGGAAGCCCGAGCCCTTGGCAAACCACTCGGCGCGCTCCTCTTCGTTCGCCTCGAGGCGACGGAAGACGTTGCTAACGGGCTTCAGCGGGACGTTCGGGATCGTGATCAGAAAGTCCGGCCCGATGAACGCATTGACCTCAGCCGAAAACAGGCGGCCCGACGGCTTGTCGTACCACGGGAAGTGGAGGACGACGAAGACATAGTCGGGGTACTCATCGACCTTCGGGCGCTGGCGCCGCGACCGCACATCCTCGAGGTCCAACTCGTGGAAGGAGAACTCCTCCTCGAGCCAGGCGATCTCAGCGGGGCCGGGGGACTCCAGCTGAATCCAGCGCAGACCACCCGTCTCGAGCATGCTGACGCGCGGCTCCATGACAGCGGGAGCCGACACGGACACCGCACGGTGCCGGGGTCGTCGGATACGAGGCATTGGTGGTAGCTGAAGGTGATCGGTGCATTACGCCACCATAGGATAGCGCGGGCAAGAGAACGCGGGCGCGCCGTCGCCGGATCAGAACGGGGGAGATGCGCCCGGCAGGATTCGAACCTGCGGCCTCGAGATTAGAAGTCTCTCGCTCTATCCCCTGAGCTACGGGCGCCCCTGAACGGTACCCGGCGCGGTCATATCGCGATACCACGCACACTGACTGCGTGCGGTATCCCTACTCCGACATCCTGCGGCTACCGTCCGTCCCGCGCCTCCTCAGCGCTGCTGTGGTCGGCCGTATGCCGGTCGGCATGGGTGCGTTGGCGATCTTCCTGCTCGTGCGTGGCGCCGGTGGGTCATACGCCACCGCCGGTCTCGCCGTCGGCGCCTCGACCGTCGCCGGCTGTATCGGCGCACCGATCCTTGGCCGCCTCGTGGATCGTCAGGGGCAGCCACGGATCTTGCTGTCGTCGATGACCTCGCAGGTGGTCGCGCTGCTGCTCTTGGCGCTCCTGGCCCCCGGCGGTGGGGTAGAGCTGTTCGCCTTGTGCGCGCTCTACGGCTTCTCGAATCCGCCAATCGCCGCCTCGATGCGCGCCACGTGGGCCACGCTGATCACCGATCGCACACTGATCACGCGCGCGTTCTCACTCGATTCGACGGCGCAAGAGGTGATCTGGATCCTCGGACCGGTGCTGGCAGCCACCCTCGCCGAGGGCTTCAGCACGCGGGCGCCGATGGTGGCCATGGCGGGTTTCAGTGCCCTCGGCGTGATCTGGTTCGCCACGTCGCAGCAAAGCCGCACGTGGCGGTCCAACCACGTAGGCGAACGTCACCTGCTCGGCCCCCTGACCGCCGGCCCCGTGCGCCGCGTGCTGCTGTCGATCCTCGGACTTGCGTTCGCCTGGGGCGCGTTGGAACTCGCCATCCCTGCCTACGCGCAGGAAGAGGGGGTGAGCCCGGGCGGTCTGCTCTCGATCTGGGCGGTCGGCAGCGTGATCGGCGGCCTCGCGTACGCGGCGCGGCGATGGGGCGGTACGACACAGCGCATGATGGGCGTGCTGCTGACCCTCAACCTGGCGGGCTTCCTGATCCTGTTTCTGTCGCGAACGCCGCTCCAACTGGCGATCCTGCTCGTCATCACCGGCGTCGTCAACGCCCCGGTGATCGCCACGTTCTACGTGTTGATCGAGGAGCTGGCGCCGCGGGGAACCGTGACGGAGGCGTTCACCTGGGTCTCCACGACGTTCCTCATCGGCATCTCCGGCGGCGTCGCCCTGGCAGGCATCGTCGCCGACGCATCCAGCCCGCGCACCGCCTGGTGGCTCGCGGTAGGCGGCGGGCTCTTCGCCGTGCTGACCGTAGTGGTGCGTCACCACGGGCTGCATGCGCCACCCCGGCTGGGGTCCACAGAGAAGACGATCTAGGCCGCCGCGAACCCCTGTGCGATACACAGAACGATGAGCACGCTGGATCCCACGCTCCTGACGCTGCAGGAGGCCGCCGACGCCGTCGGTTGCCACTATCAGACGCTGTACAAGCGCGTGCGCAGCGGCGAGCTCCCGGCGCTGGTTGCCGGCGGGTCGTACCGCATCAGCCGGGAGGACCTCAACGCCTGGCTCCACGAGCGCGATGCCGCCAAGGGTGCCGTACCCGAGCGCGCCGAACGAGATTGGCCGCGCCAGATCGAAACGCTGATCGCCTCGCTGATCACGGGCGATGCTCGTGCGGCTCGTAAGCAGTTGGATCGCCTGACCGGCGGCGGCGTCACCGTCGCAGAGCTCTGCGATCGGCTCCTGGCGCCGACCCTAGCCCGCATCGGTGAGCTCTGGCACAACAATCAGCTCTCGATCGCCGACGAGCATCGCGCCTCCCGCATCGTCGAGACGCTGCTTGACCGCGCGACCGCGGCGCGCCCCAAAACCGGCCCGCGCGTCGGCAGCGCCGTCGTCGCTACCGCCGTCGGCGACCGTCACTCGATCGCCGCGCAGATGGTGGCCGCTGGACTCCAGGCGCAGGGCTTCTCCGTGCACTACCTCGGTGCCAACCTGCCCGTCGAGGAGATCGTCAACATGGCCAAGGGCGAACACGTGGATATGGTCGCGCTGTCGTGCTGCGTCGCAGAGCGTGGCGGGCTGAGCGCCGCCATCAACGCGCTCAACGCCGCGGGCTTTCCCGTCATGGTTGGTGGCAATGGCATTGGGCGAGACGAGGCACTCGCACTCGGTGCCGCACGCTACGGCGGTTCGATCGCCGAGGCGCAGCAGCTCGCGTGCGAACTCGTGCACGCCGGCGCCTGATCGTCAGTCGTCAGCCGAGCGGAGGCGGTGAATTCGCTCCACCGGGTATGCACGCAAGGCCCGCCGCATGAACGTCTCCTGCGTCGCGGTGCGCAGCGCGCCGGGGAGTCCGACGCGCCGCTGCCACACACCATCGCCCTGCAACTCCCAGGCACCCGACGTATCGGACAGTTCGAGTTCGAGAGACTGGCCAAGTCGTTCGCACAGCACAGGATCGAGTACGGGCGTGATCACCTCGATGCGATTGTCGAGGTTGCGCGGCATCATGTCGGCGCTGCCGATGAACGTCGTGGTCTCGACGTCGGTCTCGAAGCGGAAGACGCGGGCGTGCTCCAGGAACCGCCCGAGCAGCGAGACGACGCGGATGTTCTCGGAGAGGCCGATCACGCCAGGCCGGAGACAGCAAATGCCACGCACGATCAGATCAACTCGCACACCGGCCTGGGACGCGGCGTACAACTCCTCAATCACGTCCGCATCGACGAGCGAGTTCATCTTCATCGTGATGCGCGCAGGTGCCGCTTCCGTGTGCTCGCGCGCGCAGCGGCGAATCTGCTCGATCGCCTGGCGACGCAGGTGCATCGGCGCAACCCAGATACGACTGAATCCCTGCGGACGCGCAAAGCCGGTGAGCTGATTGAACAGATCCGCGACGTCCGCGGTGATCTCCTCATCGCACGTGAAGAGGCCGAAGTCGGTGTAGAGACGCGCGGTGGCCGGGTGGTAGTTGCCCGTGCCGATGTGGACGTACCGGCGCGTCTTGCCACCCTCACGCCGCACGACAAGTGCGAGCTTGCAGTGCGTCTTGAGTCCGACCATGCCATGCACGACGTGGACGCCAGCACGCTCCAGCGCGCGCGCCCAGCGGATGTTTCGCTCCTCGTCGAACCGCGCGGTCACCTCAACGAGCGCCACCGCCTGCTTGCCCTCTTCCGCAGCCACGGCCAACGACGGCACGATGGGAGCATCACCGCTCGTGCGATAGATCGTGTGCTTGATCGCGAGCACGTTCGGGTCGGCAACGGCCTGTTCGATGAAGCGCTCAACCGATCCGGTGAACGACTCGTAGGGATGGTGGACGAGGATGTCGCCACGACGGATCTCGGCGAAGACGTCGACCGGCGAGCCATCGCCGGCAATGAGGCGCTCTGGCACCTGCGGCTGCCACGGGGCGTACCGCAAGTCAGGGCGGGGGACCTTGGCCAGGACGTTGAGCCCGCTCAGGTCGAGCGGAGGACGGCAGGCGAATACCTGCCGCAGATCAACGTCGAGGGCCTCGATCAGCATCGCTCGCATGTCCGAAGGCATCGCCTCATCGATCTCGAGACGCACGACATCGCCAAAGCGGCGGCGCGACAACTCGCGCTCGACGGCCTCGAGCAGGTCGCCGGCACCCTCCTTGATCTCGAAATCCGCATCGCGTGTGACACGGAACACGCTGGAGCCAACGATCTCCATACCGGAGAACAGCGACGGCAGCCCATCCTGGATTAGCTCGTCAATCGCCACGAATCGCGTCGACTCGCCGATCTGAATCAGGCGCGGCAGCACCTCCGGCACCTTGACGCGCGCAAAGCGCGTCTCACCCGTCGACGGATCGCGCACCGTCACGCCGACGGAGAGCGACAGGTTGGAGATGTACGGGAAGGGCTGTCCGGGACCCACCGCAAGCGGCGTCAGGACTGGATAGAGCTGCTCGTCGAAGACTGCTGCCAACTGCTCGCGTTCCTCCGCTGAGCACTCGCGCAGGCGCACGATCTCAATCCCCTCCTGCGCGAGCGCCGGCAGCAGCTGCTCATGCAGGACGTCCTCGAG